>NZ_JBQCWV010000005.1:0-146705 GCF_051957055.1 Neisseria sp. P0020.S005
CCGGCTTCACCTTGGTCACCTTTGTCGCCTTTTTCGCCTTTAGCGCCGGCTTCACCTTGGTCACCTTTGTCGCCTTTTTCGCCTTTAGCGCCGGCTTCACCTTGGTCACCTTTGTCGCCTTTTTCGCCTTTAGCGCCGGCTTCGCCTTGGTCACCTTTGTCGCCTTTTTCGCCTTTAGCACCGGCTTCACCTTGGTCACCTTTGTCGCCTTTTTCGCCTTTAGCGCCGGCTTCACCTTGGTCACCTTTGTCGCCTTTTTCGCCTTTTTCGCCTTTAGCGCCGGCTTCGCCTTGGTCACCTTTGTCGCCTTTTTCGCCTTTAGCGCCGGCTTCGCCTTGGTCACCTTTGTCGCCTTTTTCGCCTTTAGCGCCGGCTTCGCCGTCTTTACCGTTCTTACCATCTTTTACGATAGTAGTAGTGATTGAACCATCATCTAAATTAGTAATAGTAATAGTGTGAGTACCGTTTTCGTTATTATCTTCAACTCCAACAGCTAAGCCGAGAGCGCTATCACCTTTTTCGCCGGTATCGCCTTTAGGGCCAGCAGGACCAGCATCACCTTTTTCGCCTTTAGGGCCAGCAGGACCAGCATCACCTTTTTCGCCTTTAGGGCCAGCAGGACCAGCAGGACCAGCATCACCTTTTTCGCCTTTAGCACCACCACCTACTACGCTCAGGGTGTATTCGTTAGTGCCGTTTGAAGTCATTTTCAGACCTTCACCAGCGATCAGTTTCAGGGTGTTATTGGCATTTGATTTAGGATCGTATCTGTATGTACCTGCAGCTGGTGAGCTACCGCTACCATCGTGGCCTTGGAATACAAATGGATTCAGATTTTCGATGCGGCTTGCTACGGCGAACAATTGAGAGCCGTTGATTGCATCGGTAGAAGTTTGAGAAATACGGCCTGCGGCAACGTTTTGGATTTGACGTTCTTTACCTGCAGAACCTACAGACAATACTGCGCCGTTATTTAAACCGCTGGTTGCGCCTGCGAAACCACCGTAAGTGTAGCCGCCAACAGTACCACTGTTGGTAGGTACGAATTTGCTGGTTGTAGAACCGTTACCCAGAGCTACGCTGTTTTCGATAGTAGATTTAGCTTCAGTACCCAAAGCCAGAGTGTTTCTAGCTGTTGCTTGAGCATCGTTACCCAGAGCAGTTGCATATTCACCGCCATTGGCTTGAGCGCCACGGCCTAATGCAATCGCTTGCGTAGAAGCAGCGTTACTTTGTACACCCAATGCTACCGCGTATTGAGCACTTGCTTTAGCAGCAGGACCGAAGGCAGAAGCAGAAATGCCGTCAGCGACAGAACCGCGACCGATTGCTACGTCAGAACCTTTTTTAGCTTGAGCGTCGCCACCCAATGCTACTGCACCGTTTTGCAGGGCTTGGGCGCGCTCACCGACAGCAATTGCTACGATACCAGTTGCTTGAGCTTCTGTACCGACTGCGATTGCCGAACCGGCATTGTTTACTGAGCCTTCCGCATTAGTACCGGCAGAAGTACCACTGGCTTTCGCACCATGGCCTACTGCAACGTCGGAAGCTTTTTGGGCATTTGACTTAGAACCTACTGCAATAGAGTTATTACCAACTGCTTGAGCAGCTTCAGCTGCCTCCATTGAACCACCGACTGCAACAGAGTTTACACCAGCAGCATTAGCCGATGTACCACCAGCAAAAGAGGCCGTACCGCTTGCTTTAGATGCTGCACCAACCGCAGTCGCACGTTCAGCAGAGGCTGCTGCATATCCACCCAATGCAGCTGCCGCACGACCAGAAGCATTAGATTGAACACCAACCGCAATGGCATTATCAACACTTGCAGCAGCGTTCTTACCTGTTGCAACCGTATTGGCTGCAGATGCATTTGCATTAAGACCAACAGCTACTGCTGCGGTACCAGGACCTTTATCAGCACCAGCTGGTACTTCACCACCAGCTTTTGCATTTTGACCAAGAGCAACTGCGGAATCCGCACTAGCGCTAGAGTATGAACCGATGCCAACAGATTGAATACCAATGGCTTTTGCTGACGTAGCCATAGCAAGCGCGTGGTCTTGGCTTGCTACAGTATCTTTACCAATAGAAATAGCATTGGTCCACTTGGCAGTAGCATTTCTACCAATCGCAATTGTGTGTTGATGTGAGGCAGTTGCGTTAGCGCCTACAGCGACAGCTTCGCGTCCAGCAGCAGGGTTTTTCACACCATTCGGCCAAAGATTAACTGCATCATTAGTAGCAAGATCAGAACCAGCAATTGCACTACCGGACGCCATCAAAGCACCTGCCGCTGCAACTGCAGCAGCTACGGCTTTACGCTTGTCAGAAGCGGATTTTTTGCCGTGCGCATGGCTGATCTCGGAAACCGCGGTCCATGTCTGGGTCGCGTGGTTCCAAATGACTTTAAAGACTTTATTCATATCGATTTTCCTGTAAGGGGTTTGATTTCTTTTGGGACGTGTTGCTCGGCTGTAAACTGCCTGTCCACACATTTGCCGCATTTCAGAGTTTCCCCTTTATGCGGTTTCATGCCGTAATCTCGTGTATGCAATTCCCGTGCCAAAAGTCTCTACTCGGCCGAATAGCAGCTAAAAGCCTGTTTTATGGGATTTTATGCTGATACATTTCCAGAAGCTTGTGAAGTTTGGGAAACGATGTGCCGTTTTTTGTCAGCTTGTTTCTTAACAAGTCACTTTTTGTCAACTTCCTTCAATGCATTCGGAATCCTTGTCCAAATTTTATATGCGTTTGGTTTCGCAAATCAACTCTTCCGATAAAGTGTTATTTTTTCGCTCTCAACGGTCATCCCCGTTAGATTTACTTGTTGCTTTATTTAAACGCTTTTTCTAGCTATTTGATTTTACGTTTTTATTCTTAAACAATAATGATTATTAAATAATATATAATTTAGATAGTTTCTGTTGTAATAGATTTGAATATTGGATTTATTTAGGTAATTAATGAAATTTGTATTGAAAATTGGTTTGAAACGTGTAATGGCTTTGCATAGCCTGTTTTTAGACGGCCTTGACCTTTCCTAACATATAAATAGTGCGCAAATGACACGAATTTATGCGCTATTAAGCCGATAGATAACATTAAAAAGGCAAGTGTAAAACTTGCCTTTACGTTTGGAATTTAGTTGTTTCTCTATCGTAGAAAACTATGTTGTTTTTTCAGACGGCCTACCAACGGAACGTTTGGGTCACGCCTGCGGAAGCGCCGTTGTTGCCGGCATAGCCGTAGCCACCGGTATGACTGGAGGCGCAGGCGGTGAGTGTGGCGAGGGCGAGGATGAGGAAGATGTGTTTCATGTTTTTTCTCTGAGTGGATTGGTTTGAGACTTGGGGTGTTGTGTTGCTGCATGAATCGGACAGGCTGGGGCTTGGTTGCTTTGTCTGATTTACAGTTAGTCCGCTAAGTTGTTTGATGATTGAAAAAGGCCGTCTGAAAACGGGTTTCATGATATTGAAACTTTGTTTTCAGACGGCCTTTATTTTATATCAGCTTATTAGTGGCGGAAATGGCGGATGCCGGTGACGACCATGGCGATGCCGTGTTCGTCCGCTGCGTCAAAGACTTCTTGGTCGCGCATGGAGCCTGCGGGATGGATGATGGCTTTGATGCCCTGCTCGGCAATGACATCTACGCCGTCGCGGAATGGGAAGAAGGCATCGGAAGCGGCACATGCACCGTTGAGATTGAGATTGGCATCTTGCGCTTTGCGGGCGGCGATGCGAGTGCTGTCCACGCGGCTCATTTGGCCTGCGCCGATGCCGTAGGTTTGACCGCCTTTACCGAAGACGATGGCGTTGGATTTGACGTATTTTGCGACGTTCCAAACAAACATCAGGTCGTTCCATTCTTGCTCGGTCGGTTGGCGTTTGGAGACGACTTTCAAATCGGCGCGGCTGATGCGGTGGATGTCGGGGGTTTGCACCAATAGTCCGCCGCCGACGCGTTTGAGTTCGAAGCGGTTGGCACCTGCTTCAAGCGGCACTTCCAATACGCGCACGTTTTTCTTGGCTGCGGCGATTTCGAGGGCTTCGGCGGTGAATTTCGGCGCCATGAGGACTTCCATAAATTGGTTGTCGGTAATTTGTTTGACGGTTTCGCCGTCGACTTCGCGGTTGAAGGCAATGATGCCGCCGAATGCGCTGGTGGTGTCGGTGGCGTAGGCGAGTTTGTAGGCGTCCAAGGTATTGGAGGCGATGGCTACGCCGCACGGATTGGCGTGTTTCACAATCACGCAGGCGGGCGCATCGAAGGATTTGACGGCTTCCCATGCGGCATCGGCATCGGCGATGTTGTTGTAAGACAATTCTTTGCCTTGCAGCTGTTTGTAGGCGGAAAGGCTGCCTGCGGCTGGGTAAATATCACGGTAGAACGCGGCGCGTTGGTGTGGATTTTCACCGTAGCGCATGTCTTGTACTTTAATCCAGCTTTGGTTGAACTGACTGGGAAATTCGCCGATTTCGGGCTGGCCGCTCAAGACGTCGTCTGAAAGCGAGGTTAAGTAGTTGGAAATCATACCGTCGTATTGGGCGGTGTGGCTGAATGCTTTGCGTGAGAGGTTGAAACGGGTTTTGTCACTCAATGCGCCGTTGTTGGCTTCGAGTTCGGCAGCGATGGCCGGAAAATCGGCGGTATCGGTAACGATGGCGACGTGTTTCCAGTTTTTCGCGGCAGAGCGCACCATGGTTGGGCCGCCGATGTCGATGTTTTCAATCGCGTCTTCCAGTGTGCAGTTTGGTTTGGCGATGGTGGCGGCGAAGGGGTAGAGGTTGACGCACACGAGGTCGATGTTGCCGATGTCGTGTTCTTCCATCTTGGCGACGTGTTCGTCCAAATCGCGACGGCCGAGGATGCCGCCGTGGATTTTCGGATGCAGGGTTTTCACGCGGCCGTCGAGCATTTCGGGAAAACCGGTATAGTCGGCAACTTCGATAACGGGAACGCCTGCATCAGCCAAGAGCTTTGCTGTACCGCCGGTAGAGAGGATTTCAACACCGAGCTTGGTCAGGGTTTGGGCAAATTCGACTGCGCCTGTCTTGTCGGATAGGCTGATCAGGGCGCGTTTGATGGAAGACATTTGGATTTCCTTTGTTGAAGGTTTAATCAGTATGGGATGAATTTTCAGGGCGCTATTATCCCCCAGTTTCGCATTTTTGGCAGTAGGTTTTTGCAAATATTGTTAACAATTTTATTGTAAAAGGCCGTCTGAAACTTGGTTTCAGACGGCCTTTTGTTTTTGCCTATTTAAATCCCATTTTCTTAGCCACCCATACTGCGCCCGTCATGCCTGTGCATCATGGCATGAGTAAGGCAACGGGGGCGTAGGTTAGCTGGCATTTGTGCGCGGCAAGCGGTCGATTGTAATACTTGGCAATGACGGCCTGTACAGCGGCTTTGTCGTTATCGGGGGCAGCCGACGCCAAGATAGGGCAGGCAAGCAAAAGCAATGCGTTTCATGGAAATTTTCCCAAAATGTTTTATTAAAAATGATACTGCTTACTTAAGGCCGTCTGAAACCGTTTTCAGACGGCCTTTTTGTGTTTGTTGCTCACACGTGTCAGCATACCGGCGACAAAAGTGGACGCAATAACGACGGTAATGCCCATCGCAGACATGGTACTTAAATGTTCGCCCAAAATTAACACCGCCATGATAACGCCGATGACCGGCTCAAGCGAGATCAGCAGGCCGGAGACGTTGGCAGGGACTGTGTTCATGCCTTTGTTCCACAACAGATAGGCGAGCCAACTACAGCCAATCCCCATATACAAAACCGACAGCGTACCGCCCCATGACCAATTGATTTGATAACTGTCTGCCAACACCAGCGAAAACGGCAGGCACAACACCGCCGCTACCGCCATGGAAGCCGCGGTAAATGCAGGCGCACCAATACGGGCAACCATCTGCTGGCTCGGACGTATCACACCTGCAAAACCGAATCCTGCAAGCAAAATCAGCAGACAGCCGAACCAGTCAATCGTACCGCCCTCTTCTGCACCGCCCATTACCATCATGCCCACGCCGGCAAACGCCACTGCGCAGCAAATCCAGTGGTAAAGTTTGGCTTTGTCGTTGAAGAAGAAATGACCGACAAAGACGACCAGCAAAGGCTCCAGCCCCACCATGGTAACCGCGCTGGCAGCGGATGTATATTTCAAACCGATAAACTGGAGCATCAAAACGACAACGTAGTTGACAAAGGAAATCCACAACAACGGCTTCCACTCGCTCCGCGGAATCCTGCCCAAATGACGGCGGCACGACGGCAGCACCATCAACGCGGCAATTAACAACCGCGTCTCAACCATCAACGTCGGGTCGATCATCTCGTAGGAATACTTGGCAGCGATAAACGAGCTGCCCCAGATTAACAGTGCGAGTATTTGGTAAAGCATGGTTCAACTCATGGTAAAAAATTAATCGTTTCTTCTCTGGTTTTCAGACGGCCTGAAGCCTTTTCAAGCTGTTTTTATTTTGATTGTGTCAACGAATCCAAAAAATATCTAACTGATGGATAAATGACATGGCCGGTTCTTTCATGATAGGCAGGCAGAAATGTCCGTCCTATCCTCCCTATTACAACAAACCATGCTGCTGCAGCTTTTTGCGCAAGGTATTGCGGTTTAACCCCAAAATAACCGCCGCTTTAGATTGGTTGCCGCCGCATTGTTCCATCACGCAAATCAGCATCGGTTTTTCGACTTGGTGCAACACCATATCGTACACGCCGCAAGGTTCCGTGCCATCTAAGTCTTTGAAGTATTGTCGTAAGTTTTGTTCAATACATTGCGCAATGTCAGTAGTCGTTTGATTCGTTTGATTCATCGTGATGTCTTTCTTTGGATTTGTTTTTAAATGATGAGGCCGTCTGAAACTCTTCAGCCTTCCCGATAGCGGCATACCCAACGGTCGGCTTTCTCTGAAAGCGTCTCAAGATAGGCGGCAAGGGTGTCGTATTGTGCCGCGGCGCTGTCCAAGCGGTTGATTTCCCGGCGTGTCTGTTCGCCGTCGGGCATTTCATCGATATACCAGCCGATGTGTTTGCGAGCGATGCGCACGCCGGCAATTTCGCCATAAAATTCTTGCATGGCGCGGATGTGGTTCAAAATGGTGGCGTTGCATTCTGCCAAGCTTAAGGCCGGCGGCAAGACGCCGTGTTCGGCGTAATATTTTAAATCACGGAAAAGCCACGGCCTGCCTTGTGCGCCACGCCCTATCATGATGCCGTCGGCGGCGGTTTGCTTGAGGACGGAGGCGGCTTTTTGCGGCGAAGTAATATCGCCGTTGACCCAAACGGGGATGTTCAGACGGCCTTTGGTTTCGGCAATCAGTTCGTAACGCGCTTCGCCTTTGTACATCTGCGTGCGTGTGCGGCCATGGATGGCAAGGGCTGCGATGCCTGATTCTTCGGCGATTTTGGCGATGGTCGGTAAGTTTTGATGTTCGTCGTGCCAGCCCAAACGGGTTTTGAGGGTAACGGGTACGTCCACCGCGTTGACAACGGCTTCCAAGATTTCGGCAACCAAAAGTTCATTTTGCATCAACGCGCTGCCTGCCTGCACATTGCAGACTTTTTTGGCTGGACAGCCCATATTGATGTCAATCACCTGCGCACCTAAGCCGACGTTGTAACGCGCGGCTTCCGCCATCTGCTGCGGATCGCTGCCGGCAATCTGCACTGCCACAACTCCGCCCTCACCTTCAAAATCGCTGCGGCGCAAGGTTTTTTTGGTATGGCGCAAGCTCGGATCGCTGGTCAGCATTTCGCATACCGCCCACCCTGCACCAAACTCGCGGCAAATCCGGCGGAACGGTTTGTCCGTAATGCCTGCCATGGGGGCGAGTGCGATGGGGTTGTCAATGAAATAGCCGCCGATGTGCATGATGTGTGTGCCAAATTGAAAGGGCTGAAATTGTACAATTTTTAAGCAACTTTTCCAATCGTATTTACACGTTGCACAATGAAAAAGGCCGTCTGAAACTGAGTTTCAGACGGCCTTTTCAGCCACAACATTTAAATAAACAGCATGACCACCATCTGCACTGCTGTCTGAATCATGGCAATAATCGGCCAAATCAGTTTGGCCAGCAGGCCGGTAAACAACAGGATCAGGATAATCCATGTACCGTATGGCTCGATTTTACGGAACTGCATGGACTGTTTGGCGTTAAGGAAGGTATCGAGAAAAATACCGCCGTCCCAAGGCAATATCGGAATCAGGCTAAATGCGACCCAAATCGAGTTTACCATCACGCCGTAACCTGCCATCTGCACCAACGGCGCTTGATAAGACTCAGGCACATACGCGGAAAATACGACGACAAAACCCCAAAAGAACGCCAAAATCAGATTGGCTATCGGGCCTGAAATCAACACCCACCGCCACGCGCGGCGCGGATCGCGGAAATTGCGCGAATCGATGGGCATAGGGCGCGCCCAGCCGAACAGAAAACTGCCTATCATCAGACACACCAGCGGCACGACAATCGTACCGACAGGGTCGATGTGCGGCAGCGGATTAAGGGTCAAACGCCCGAACTGCTCGCCGGTATGGTCGCCCCAATACCGCGCCGTATAACCGCGTGCCACTTCGCGCACGGTAATGGCCAACAACACGGGCAATACTGCCAGCAAAAATACGCCTAAATCAAAATTTGCAAACATGGTTTTCCTTATCAAACATGCCGTCTGAAAACAAAAATATCCTTAAATATCCTTTCAGACGGCCTGAGGCTTTAATCTTCCTGTTTTTTGTCCGAACCGAAAAACTCTTTCAGCTCTCGCCAAGTAATGCCTTTACCTTGCGGATTAAATTTGAAGACTGGTTTGCCGTAATTGCTGTACACGTTGTCGCCGATAATATTGATGGCCTTATGCGTACCGTTAATTTGTATATACATGCGGGAAGCCAAAATACGGCCTTTGCGGTCAAGATAATAGTCGACAACAGGATTGTTACCGGATATACGCTGGAAGCTAAGTGGCTGGTTATCACTTATGCTGACAAACATACTGAAAAATTCCCGCGCATTTTTATAATCTTCTTCTGTTGACCCTGGTTGAGGCGTTTTCTGTAATTTCGACAATTCTTCATCAAAAGCCTTAGCCATTGCCTTCATTACGACAGAATCATACTCCGGTTTCATGACATGACGTACACGATAGCGTGCATGCTTTGCCTTACCAAAGGCATCCATTTCTTTAAATACATATGCATTGGCAGGCATAGCCTTATTGGCACTCAAAAAAGCACGTACTCCCGCCTCTGCAATATGATCAAAAGGCATACGTTTCGAATCACCGATTTCTTTCAAACTCAATTTTAAAGGTTCTTTGATTAAACGTTTACCGATTTTCTCATCGGTGTACACACTAATAATGGCAGCAGCACTGGCAGGCGGATCCATATAAATTTCCCATTTTTCCGCATCCAGTTTCATAGGAAGTTTGATACTAAGTTTTTCATTGTGGTTGTTGATGGCCAATTCAGGAATCATCTCAAACTGACGCGTTGATAAGTCAACAGCTACCTCATAATTCAGATGAACCCCTTCCATGTAACTGGATATGGCAGGATATTTATCCAGATAATCAACGGCAACTTGTGCGATATTGCCGTCCGGCAAGGCATCAAGCATTGCATTGCGGAACTCAGCCTCTTCTCGTTCAGAAAACTCCTGCTTCAAAGCAGCGTCGTCTTCTTGAGCAACCTCCATAGAGGCTGCCGCCTCCCCCTCTTTGGCTTTGGCATCCTCTGCTTTCGCTTCGGTTTTCTTTTCCACCTTTTCATCTGCCAATACAGCTTCAGCCAATGGGCTGATATATACTTGAGAGCTGCCTGTGATGTTAAAGCTGTGGTCTTCTTTTAAAATACGGTCATTGGAAATCGACATGACCTCGTGCGCGGTTTTGTGATCCAAATTACTGCACGCGCTCAAACCAAATGCCGCAGCAATGGCCAAACCAATTATCTTCTTCATTCTGCCCAACCTTTTTGACGAAATGATTTTATTAGCACAATTTAACACAAGGCACCGATTCCATAAAGGCTTTCAAACAGCATGATTCATTGCTTCTCACTATCATGCCCAATTCGATCGCCCTATCTATTTTAAGCCTAAAGGCCGTCTGAAACTTCAAATCCAGTTTCAGACGGCCTTTGATTTCCTATTTAAAATGTTTCAGCTGTTTTACAGGCTGTAATACATTTCAAATTCCAGCGGATGAGGTGCCATGCGGATACGGCGGACATCTTCCTCTTTAAAGGCAATGTAGCTGTCGATCCAGTCTTTGCTGAATACGCCGCCGCGCAGGAGGAATTCGTGGTCGGCTTTGAGGGCGGCCAGTGCTTCTTCCAAAGAAGCGCAAACGGTTGGCACCAATGCATCTTCTTCCGGTGGCAGATCGTACAGGTTTTTATCGGCAGGGTCGCCCGGATGGATTTTGTTTTGAATACCGTCCAAACCGGCCATCAACAAAGCGGCAAACGCCAAGTATGGGTTGGCGGTCGGATCAGGGAAACGCGCTTCGATGCGGCGTGCCTTGCTGCTGTTCACAGACGGAATACGGATGGAAGCGGAACGGTTTTTGGCGGAATAAGCCAGTTTGGTTGGTGCTTCAAAGTGCGGCACGAGGCGTTTGTAGGAGTTGGTGGACGGATTGGTAATCGCGTTCAGGGCTTTGGCGTGTTTGATGATGCCGCCGATGTAATAAAGGGCAGTATCGGACAAACCGGCATAGCCGTCGCCTGAGAACAGGTTTTGACCGTCTTTCCAAATGGATTGGTGAACGTGCATACCGCTGCCGTTGTCACCCATAATCGGTTTGGGCATGAAGGTGGCGGTTTTGCCGAAGTTGTGGGCGACATTTTGAATCACGTATTTCATGTCTTGGGTTTGGTCGGCACGTTTAACCAAAGTAGCAAAACGGGTACCGATTTCCATTTGGCTGCCGGTACCGACTTCGGCGTGATGAACTTCCACTTCGATGCCGAGTTCTTCCAAAACATTGACCATGGCAGAACGCAGGTCTTGACCGCAGTCAATCGGCGCAACAGGTGCGTAACCGCCTTTGACGGTCGGACGGTGGCCGGTATTTTGACCGTCCATGTGCAGGCCGCTTGACCATGCGCCGCTTTCGGAAGTGATTTCGTAACGGGTTTTGTGCATGTCAGTTTCGAATTCTACGCCGTCAAAAACGAAGAATTCAGGCTCAGGACCGAAATAGGCGGTGTCGCCGATGCCGGAAGATTTCAAGTAGGCTTCGGCGCGGCGTGCGATAGAGCGGGGGTCGCGGTCATAGCCTTGGCCGTCGGCCGGATCGATAACGTCGCAGGTAAAGACAACGGTGGTATCGTCGTAGAAAGGATCAACGAAGGCTGTAGACGCATCGGGACGCAACTGCATATCTGAAGCCTGAATACCTTTCCAACCGCCGATGGACGAACCGTCAAACGCTTGACCGTTTTCGAACCATTCTTCGGGATCGTCGAGGACGATGCGGGAGGGGATAGTAAAGTGGTGCTGCTTGCCTTTGGTATCGGTAAAGCGCAAATCTACGAAGCGGGCTTCGCTTTCTTCAATCAGTTTTACAGCGTCTTTGATGGACATCTTCAGCTCCTGAGGGAATGGGTTTAAGTTGTTATTCTACCACGGTAAGGCCGTCTGAAATACATCAGGGCACCCGTTTTTACGCAATGAAATATAGTTTCAGACGGCAAGATTGTCAACAATATGCTTCGGTTTGTCTGTTCAAAAGCGGAATGCCCGCTCTTTTGTCCGAATGCCGACAAAACAGATGCCGTCTGAAAGCAGTTCAGACGGCATCTGTTGTTTGATTTGAAAACGGTCAGCGAGGATAGCGGTTGCAGACAAATTTGTACATACTCTCTCCAACCGTACCGGGAATAACATAATCCCATTCGGCATAGGATCGTGTATCAGAGCCGATAGGGTTTCCCGATTTGGAATACGCCGTTACTGTCAACATCCTAAAACGTTTACCACTGCAATCCATTTCTCTCAACGTTTTAGTTGTATTAAAAAATTTTCCATCGCCAATCTTTTGCGGCTTTGCGTACCTATGTTCAAACCATGCTCTATTGTCCGTACGGCTGTCTGCATCACCAAACGTGGTATTATTGTCATTGTCAATATCTACCAACACCCAATCCGCCGCCACCGCCGGCGTTGCCAACCCTAATGCAAATACTGCCAAGCACAACATCTTTTTCATGTCCGTCCCTTTCGTCCTTATCAACAAAATAAAGTTAAATTGTAAAAAAATAAAGTTAAATTGTAAAAAAATGACTTTTTTTTCAAGAAACAAATATTCCATCATGCTACCTGACAACCGTTTCAGACGGTATCGTTTCCATCTGTACGCCGCCGTTATAAAATAGCCGTCCCGTCTTTTGGAACACGACCATGACTACCCTCCCCCGTTACGCCGTTTTCGGCAATCCCGTTGTACACAGTAAATCGCCGCAAATCCATCAGCAGTTTGCGCTGCAGGAAGGCGCGGCCATTGAATATGGGCGCATTTGTGCCGAAATCGGCGGTTTTGCCGAGGCTGTTGCGGCGTTTCGTGCAGAGGGCGGGCAAGGTGCGAATGTAACCGTTCCGTTCAAGCAGGAAGCTTTTGCGCTGGCGGACGAGCATTCTGACCGCGCTTTGGCTGCCGGCGCGGTCAATACGCTGGTGTGGTTGGAAGACGGCAGAATACGCGGCGACAATACCGACGGTATCGGTTTGGCCAACGACATCACGCAGGTTAAAAATATTGCCATCGAGGGCAAAACCATTTTGCTTTTGGGCGCAGGCGGTGCTGTGCGCGGCGTGATTCCGGTTTTGAAAGAACACCGCCCTGCCCGTATCGTCATTGCCAACCGTACCCACGCCAAAGCCGAGGAATTGGCGCAGCTTTTCGGCATTGAAGCCGTCCCGATGGCGGATTTGAACGGCGGTTTTGATATCATCATCAACGGCACGTCCGGCGGCTTGAGCGGTCAGCTTCCTGCCGTCAATCCTGAAATTTTCCGCAACTGCCGCCTTGCCTACGATATGGTTTACGGCGAAGCGGCACAGGCGTTTTTGAACTTTGCCCAAAGCAACGGCGCGGCCGAAGTTTCAGACGGCCTGGGCATGCTGGTCGGTCAGGCTGCCGCCTCCTACCATATTTGGCGCGGATTTACACCCGATATCCGCCCCGTTATCGAATACATGAAAGCCCTGTAACCATGTTCCGCATCATCAAATGGCTGATTGCCCTGCCCATCGGCATCTTCATTTTCTTCAACGCTTATGTGTACGGCAACATCATTACCTACCGCGCCGTCGCACCCAGCAAAACCGCCTTCATGTCCATGCGCATGAGCCAGTTTGCAAAAGAAGGCCGCGATGTCGAGCTGGATTACCGCTGGGTGCCTTACGACCAAATCTCCGTCAACCTCAAAAAAGCCCTGATTGCTTCCGAAGACGCCAACTTTGCCGAACACAGCGGCTTTGACTGGAACGGCATCAAATACGCCATGAAACGCAATAAGCAAAGCGGCGAAGTCAAAGCCGGCGGTTCGACCATCAGCCAACAACTGGCGAAAAACCTGTTTCTCAACGAAAGCCGCAGCTACATCCGCAAAGGCGAAGAAGCGGCAATTACCGCGATGATGGAAGCGGTTACCGATAAAGACCGCATTTTTGAGCTGTATCTGAACTCAATCGAATGGCACTACGGCGTATTCGGCGCGGAAGCGGCATCCCAGTATTTCTACAAAAAACCTGCCTCCGCCCTCACCCGCCAACAAGCCGCCAAGCTCACGGCGCGCGTTCCGGCTCCGCTGTTTTACGCAGACCACCCTAAGAGCAAACGGATGCACAACAAAACCAATATCATCCTGCGCCGCATGGGTTCGGCAGAATTGCCCGAAAGCGATATGGATTAATTTAAAAGGCCGTCTGAACATTTCAGACGGCCTTTGTTTTTTTAGGCTTTCTCTTCCGGCTCCGGTACGTCAAACACTTGGCGCAGGTAAGCGAGGAAGGTGTTGTTGGTGGTCATGGTTTTGCCCGGGGAGTCGGAGAGCTTAGCGACGGATTGGCCGTTACACTCGACAAGTTTCAAAACAATGTTTAAAGGCGTGTGTCCCAAGTCGTTGGTCAGATTGGTACCGATACCGAAACTGGTTTTGAAACGGTCTTTGAAGTATTGGTGCAACGCCCATGAACGCTCAATATCGAGGCCGTCTGAAAAGGTCAGCATTTTGGTGCGGCTGTCGATTTTGAGTTTTTTGTAATGCTCGTAGGCTTTGTCGCCCCAAACATAAGGATCGCCGCTGTCGTGGCGCAGGCCGTCGAAGAGTTTGGCGAAGTAAAGGTCGAAGTCGCGCAAGAAAGCATCCATGCCGACTACGTCGGTCAGGGCGATACCGAGGTCGCCGCGGTATTCGTGTACCCAGCTTTCCAGCGCGGCTTTTTGGAAATTACGCAAACGTACGTCCAAGGCTTGAAAGGCTTGGAGGAACTCGTGCGCCATGGTGCCGATTGGTGTGATGCCGAGTTTTTTGGCCAGATAAACATTGCTGGTACCGCGCACGATATCGGGAGCGGCTTCCAGCAAGGTGCGGATAACGTGTTCCTGCCATGCAAGGGTGTAGCGGCGGCGCGTGCCGAAATCGGAAATAAGGAACGGCGGATCATTCGGATTTTGAGTGGCCGCGATTTCTTTCAGCTGTTGCGCTTTGGCCTGCAAACGGCGCTCGCCCTCTTCGATGACGGCAGGCGTTTCCAAGCGGCGGAAATAGAGTTCGTTGACGATGGCAAGAATGAAAATCTCGAAGAACATCGCCTGTATCATCGGGCCTTCGATGCGGATGTTCAGACGGCCTTGATCGTCGGGGCTGACTTGGACAAAGCGGCGTTGGAGTTGGAAAAGTTCGAGATAATCGACAAAGTCGCTTTTGATAAAGCGCAGGCTGCGCAGATAGTCGAGTTCGTCATGGGTAAAGCGCAGCTGGCACAGGGAATCGAGTTCGCGTTCCAAGTCTTCTTGAATATCGGCCAGCGGATACACCATCTCTTTGTTGCGGCAGCGGAATTCGTAGAGGCTGTGGGTTTGCGGGAATTGGTGCAACACGACTTGCAGCATGGTGAATTTGTACAGGTCGGTATCAAGCAGGGATTGGATAATGGGCTGATGAGCAGACATAAGCTTTCTCTGAGTAAACGTGGGCGTTGAGGTATCGATTTTAATAGGAAAGGCCGTCTGAAAGAAACCTTATTCAGACGGCCTTTATCTTATTAATCCAGCTGCGCTACGGAAACCGGCAAAGAGCGGATGGTAGACAACATCGTGCTGGCATCTTTTTGCTGTTTGCGGAACGCGGCCATATTGGTCGGGGTCAATTTCGGCGTCGGCAGGGCGACGGTAGTCGGGTTGACCGGCTGGCCGTTGACGCGTGCTTCGTAGTGCAGGTGCGGACCGGTCGAACGGCCGGTTGTACCGACAAAACCAATCACTTCGCCGGCGCGGACTCTGCCGTCGGCAGGGCTGAACGCGCTCATGTGGCCGTACAGGGTTTCCACACCGTTGGCATGGCGAATCATCACGGTATTGCCGTAGCCGCCTTTCCAACCTTTGAAAATCACTTCGCCGTCGGCAGCGGCCTTAATCGGCGTACCGGTCGGCGCGGCATAGTCGATACCGGTGTGCATACGGACAGTATGCAGAACCGGGTGGACACGGTAGCCGAACGGGGAAGAAATGCGCGTGTATGCAACAGGTTCGGTATTAAAGCCTTCTTTTTGTTGCAGGGACTTACCGTTTTGGTCGTAGTAGCTACCGCTTTCTTCGTCGCCTTTGCCTTGGCTGTAATAATAAGCTTGGTAGGTTTTACCGTCTTTAACCACTTCAGCCGCCAAAATATCGCCAACCGCCATTTGCTGGCCGCGGAAATACATGCTGTTGTACAAAAGACGCACGATATCGCCTTCTTTCAAATCGCTCATATTGAATGAGTCGGCAAAGATTTCTTTGAGCTGGATATACACTTCGGAAGGGATTTCGGCACGGAGCATATCGCCGATGGCAGAAGTGCGGATTTGCACGGAGCGCAGGGTCGGCATGGTTTTCATGTCGATTTCGGCATTGGAGATGCGCCATTTGCCTTTGACTTTTTCCAAAGCCACCAAGTTGCGTTCCAATTCTTCATCGGTAAAGAATTGAACGTCGGTCACTTGGCCTGAAGAATCGATGCGGATGTTGACGGATTGGTTGGTCCGCAGGTTTTTCATGTCGAGGTTGGCATTGTTTTTCGCCATGATTTGCTTGATGTCTTCTTGGTTGACACCCATGCGCGTCAAAACGTCTGCCAAAGAGTCGCCGGCTTGGACGACTTCTTGCACCCAATAGCTGGATTGATAGGTATTGGTTTCCACATAAACGGCAGGCAGCTCTTCGGAAATACGCTCGACTTTGAAATCGGTTTGTGCTGGTTGAGGGTCGGTAATGGCGTATGCGGTCATGATGCCTGAAGCCGGCAGCAGAAACGCTAAGAGGGTTGCTTTGAATCGAGTGGAATATTTGTTTTTAATCACGCGTTATCCTTAATGGGGCGGTCTGTTTTTTTAGGTTTGCAGAATGCCGGCACATCCGGCCTGCCGCGACCGCCTGCTGGTTTAAACAGTTTTGGGGATAAAGGACTTGGAGTCTTTTTTCCGATCTGAAAATCAGGTTTTCATTCGGAATGAATGAGGTCGTGTTTGAGATTGACGTTATTATCAGGGCTATTGTGTTGATTTACACCCTGTTTTTCTGAAATTTACGCCACGCATTTTAACATGACAGCCCGTTTTTTCCAAACTGGCCGTCTGAACGGCTCTTTTTGAGTACATGAGGGCAAGGTTCCGAAACGCATCATTTGTCGCGTAAAATAACGGTTTTTCTATCCATTTGCGCTTATGAAGCTGACCCTCGCCCTCCCCTCGCTCAACCGCTTTGCCGACGAATCCGTCCCTGAACTTGCCTTACCTGCTTTTAACCGTCTTTTGCGTTACGGCATATTACGCAAAGAAACACTCAGGCCGTCTGAATTTTACGGATGCCATTTGTGGAACGGCAGCCTCATTACCCAAGTGCAACGTTTACGCCACACAAACCAAAAACGCGCGGCCGCTTTTGCCTCTCCGGTTTGGCAACAGATGGGCATGCACCATGTCAACATTATCAGCGGCGAGTTTATCGGCATCCAAAAAGAAGAGGCGCAACGGTTATGTGCGGATTTGTCGGCGTTTTATCAAGATAAAGATTGGCAATTCGAGCCGCTTTGCGAAAGCATGTGGCTGCTCAGTATGCCGACGATAGAAGATTGGGGGGAGGAATGTGTTTTGGATGTGTGCGGACAGCCGGAAATGGACGGTCAGGCGCACGGACAAGATGCGGTGTCTTGGTTGGCCATGCAGACGGAAATCCAAATGTTTCTCCACTCGCATCCGATTAACCAAGCGCGTGAGCAACAAGGATTGCCGGAAATCAACGGTTTGTGGCTGTGGAATGATGCGGACGGTACACAGTCTGCGGATATTGTCGCCTCAGACAGCGCATGGGCGCGTTTTTCAGATACGCCCAAACTCGATGCGCCGTATGATTTAAAGGCTTGGTTTGAGATGGTTCAAGAAACAGGCAACACGGTTTCAGACGGCCTTATCTTTTTGGACGACTTGGTTTCCACCTTACAAACAGGCGATGTTTGGGCATACAAAGATATTTTGGAAAGCTGGGAAACCCGTTGGTTTGCGCCTTTATGGGACGCACTCGCTTCAGGCCGTCTGAAAACCGTGTGCATTGCCACAGACGGCGAAAACGGCGGCACGCTGGAAATCGGCCGCCGTTCCAAATGGGCATTTTGGCGCAAAGCTAAAACGTTTAACGGATCGTGGTAAACGGTTTTAAGCCTCCAACGCTTCCAATTTGGCAGAAATTTTGTCCCACACATCCTGCAACGGAATCGCTTTCAACAGACGTGTCGGATCGTTGGTATCGATACTGTCAGGGTGAGGCAGTTCTGCATAATCGCCGGCATAAATGACTTCCGCCTGCTCGGAATACGGACGCCATTTATCCACCCATGACGCGCCAAACAAAGCGATTTGCGGTTTATCCAAAGCAGCGGCGATGTGCATCGGTGCAGAATCAACACCGACAAACAGCTTCGCTCCCTCAATGGCCGCCGCCAATTCACGCAGGCTCAAGCATCCGGACAACACATATACTTTTCTGCCCTCCGGAATATT
Source organism: Neisseria sp. P0020.S005 (assembly GCF_051957055.1). Taxonomy (NCBI): domain Bacteria; kingdom Pseudomonadati; phylum Pseudomonadota; class Betaproteobacteria; order Neisseriales; family Neisseriaceae; genus Neisseria; species Neisseria sp. P0020.S005. Next base: position 18,313 of record NZ_JBQCWV010000005.1, read on the forward strand.
CAGACGGCCTATAATTTCCTGAAGCATGTATTGCTCGACAGTGTCGGGAGAAGCAGTCAATACGACATTCTGCCCGCTGTTGAGCAGAAGCTGTACGATGGCGGCGTTTTTGCCGTCTTCCCAACATTTGAAATGCCAACGCGCACCCGGGTGTAGTAACACATAATCTTCGCCGTTCCAACCCTGTTCACGCAATTTCTGCCGCATGCTTTCCCTTGCATCTTGTGCCACCCAAAGGCGTACCTTCGCATCGGCCACGTCTTTCGGCTGGATAAGCGGCGCAAGGATATTCAATTGGTTTTCAACGATATGATGGCTGGTATCAAGCTCATGGTTGATAAAATCATGACAGAAACGCCACCAGAAACCGTCGCGCTTGATGCAGTCCAAACCCACGCTGCAACGGGCGCACAGTTTGGCAATGACAGCCGCGCGCCATTGGTCGGACAGATTGAAAGCCCAGTCGTAATCGCGTGCCTTCAGCTTAGACAAAAGGTTTTTCTCACACGCCAACTGCTTGAATACGCCCAGCTTCTTCCAATTTCGATTAATGGTAAAAATCTGCGCAATCTGCGGATTGTCGGCAATCAGCTGCTCTGTACCGGCATACACCAGCATATCGATTTCGCAATCGGGGAAACGGGTTTTCAGCGCATCGACCACCGGCGTGCTCAAAAGCACATCGCCATGATGGCGCAATTTGATGATCAGAATACGTTTGGGTTGGGCTAAAGACATACAAAACTTTCAGACGGCCTGTTGATTGGCTGCTATTGTAAAGCGGAAAACAGGTTTCATAAAATACAAAACAGGCCGTCTGAAACCTATCCTGCTGATTCATCGCTATAAAATCCGCACAAGCCATTCAATTTATATTACAATCCGCACCCGTGGTTCGAAAACCTCCCACATTAAAAAACTAAGGAAACCTCATGTCCCGCAACAACGAAGAGCTGCAAGGCATCTCCCTTTTGGGCAACCAGAAAACCCAATACCCGAGCGAATACGCGCCTGAAATTTTGGAAGCGTTCGACAATAAACACCCCGACAACGACTATTTCGTCAAATTCGTCTGCCCCGAGTTCACCAGCCTCTGCCCAATGACCGGCCAGCCCGACTTTGCCACCATCTACATCCGCTACATCCCCCATATCAAAATGGTGGAAAGCAAATCCCTGAAACTCTATCTCTTCAGCTTCCGCAACCACGGCGACTTCCATGAAGACTGCGTCAACATCATCATGAAAGACCTCATCGCCCTGATGGATCCGAAATACATCGAAGTATTCGGCGAATTCACACCGCGCGGCGGCATCGCCATTCATCCGTTTGCCAACTACGGCAAAGCAGGTACAGAGTTTGAAGCTTTGGCACGCAAACGCCTGTTTGAGCACGATGCACAATAATCCTATTCAGACGGTCTAACGCACTTTTCATTGCAAGACTTTCTCTATTGCACAGTCTTGCAAGGCTTCATGCCGTCTGAAAAACTTCCGAAAGATTTCCATGTACGAATTTACCGCTGCACAGCAGAAGAAAGCGCTCTTCTGGCTGGTGCTTTTCCATATTTTTATTATTGCCGCCAGCAACTATCTGGTGCAGTTCCCCTTTCAAATTTTCGGTATCTTTACCACTTGGGGCGCATTTTCCTTTCCCTTTATCTTCCTCGCTACCGACCTGACTGTACGCATTTTTGGCGCGCCGTTGGCGAGACGGATTATTTTTTGGGTTATGCTCCCGGCCCTGCTGCTCTCTTACGTCTTCTCCGTCCTCTTTCATGACGGCAACTGGACAGGCTGGGTATCTTTAGCCGAATTTAACACCTTCGTCGGCCGTATCGCATTGGCCAGCTTTTCCGCCTATGCGCTCGGGCAAATCCTCGATATTTTCGTGTTCAACAGATTACGCCGTCTGAAATCATGGTGGATTGCCCCCACAGCTTCCACCGTTGTCGGCAACGCTTTGGACACGCTGGTGTTTTTCGCCGTTGCCTTTTATGCGAGCAACGATGAATTTATGGCGGCAAACTGGCAGGGCATCGCATTTGTCGATTATCTGTTCAAACTCGCCATCTGCACCCTCTTCTTCCTGCCCGCCTACGGCATCGTATTGAGCATCTTGACCAAAAAACTGACTTCCTTAAACGTCCGTCAAGAAATGCCAGAATCGGTTTTAGCCAAATAAGCAGTAGATAAAAAACAAGGCCGTCTGAAACTTTAATCGTTCAGACGGCCTTTTATGTTTTAAACAATTAACCGGTCAATTGTTTGGTAATCAGTTTTTTCAACGGCGGGAAGTTATTGCTTGCACGCAATACCAAACCGCGCAGCAGTTTCGCCGGAGCAGTTTCATTGGTAAAGAGTTTCAGCAGCATATTGGTGCCGTGGTAAATCGGATGGGCGTGGAGCATATGCTTGGTGCTGTATTTTTCCAGCAGGCTCTTCGCACCAATATCCTGACCGCGTTGCTCGGCTTCAAGCACCAATTTAGCCAAAAGATCGGCACTTGCCAGACCCAAGTTGAAACCGTGCGCAGTAACCGGATGCATACCGACTGCGGCATCGCCGATCAACGCGCTGCGTTTGCCGTAGAAACGTTGTGCAATCATGCCGACCAAAGGATAATTGTGAATGGTGCTGGCCAATTCCATATCGCCCAAACGGCCTTTGAGTTGCTCTTTCACGCTGGCCGCCAATTCTTCCGGCGACATATTTTTAATCGTTTCGGCTTTATCGCTGTCCACCGTAATCACTGTATTGGTCAAATGCTCTTCCAAAGGCAGCAACGCAATGGTGCGGCCGTAGTGGAAGCATTCATATGCGGTATGCAGGTTGGACAGAGTATGCTTCATGCGGCACACAAACATAGTGCGGCTGTAATCGTGCATATCGGAAGAAATGCCCAATTGACGGCGCGTTTGCGAGAAGCGGCTATCGGCGGCCAACAACAGACGGCCGGTCAATACTTCGCCACTTTCTAAAATAACTTGCGCCTCATCGTCAGAAGTTTTGACTTCTTTAACATTGGTGCCGGTCAGAATTTTCACGTTGTCCAATTTGGACACGACTTCATAAGCGGCTTTGCGGATATTGTGGTTGGAAATCAAATAGCCCAAGCAGTCCGCAGGCTCGCCGCGCGCCTGAGTCGGTTGCGGGAAGTGGAGCTGGTAATCGGAATGGCCATTCAACACTTTGGCATCGCGCAAAGGATAAATTTCGTCTTTTGGAATCAAATCCCACATACCCAATCGCTGCATGATTTCGCGCGACAAGTGTGTCAGTGCGATTTCACGGCCGTCATACGGCGGATTTTGCAACACTTCTAAAGGACTTCTTTCAATCAGGGTTATGTTCAAACCGCTTCCGGCCAACTCTGCAGCAAAACTTAATCCGGCAGGGCCTGCGCCGACGACGAGAATATCACTGTGTAAGCTCATGGGAGGAATTCCTTGTATTCAACTGATACGGATTTTTTCAGACGGCCTTAAGTTTACTGTGTTTAGCTACATGAGGGTAAATCAAAGGCATTTGATAGATTATATAGAAATAGTCGATAGAATAAAACAAAGACCATCGATTGTAAGCACGTTTTTACTTTGGCCTTAATATAAATCAAGCTTCACGACATACGGATTTTATCAAACAGACAAAACAGTCTGACAAACAAAAACCGCATTCCGAAAAGGAATGCGGCTTTCAATCGTAAAACGATTATTCTTCAGAACCGGTGTAAGGACGAATGCTGACTGTTTTACGGTTCAGCGCGCCTTTGGTTTTGAATTCAACATAACCGTCGACTTTAGCAAACAAAGTGTGGTCTTTGCCCATGCCTACGTTGTCACCTGCGTGGAATTTAGTACCACGTTGACGAACGATGATAGAGCCTGCCGGAATCAGCTCGTTGCCGTAGGCTTTAACGCCCAAGCGTTTGGCTTCTGAATCGCGACCGTTGCGGGTGCTACCGCCTGCTTTTTTACTTGCCATTTGTAATACTCCTGAACTTACTTGAAATTAGGCGATTGCCACGATTTCGATTTGGGTGAAATTTTGGCGATGGCCTTGGCGTTTTTGGTAGTGTTTGCGACGACGCATTTTGAAAATGCGTACTTTCTCGCCACGACCATGAGCAACGACTTTAGCTGTTACTTTTGCGCCTTCGATAAAAGGTGCGCCTACTTTTACAGATTCGCCGTCAGCAATCATCAAAACTTCAGTCAGTTCGATTTGGCTGTCGAGTTCGGCTGGTATCTGTTCTACTTTCAATTTTTCGCCAACGGAAACTTTATATTGTTTACCGCCGGTTTTTACGACCGCGTACATACTCAACTCCATGAGAATTAGGTTAACTTTCCGCACACCATGTGCGAAACGAGCTATTCTATTTCTATTTGCCTGTTTTGTCAAAATTTATTTTATTTACAAGTGAAAAGGCCGTCTGAAAGATATGTTGCATGCTTTTTAACTGATATAATCACGCGCTGGATTGCTGATATCTTTATGCAACGTTATTACCCCGACCGAATGTACGGGTTTAAACAGATTCATTGGAGCCCCGCTCCGTTTTGTCAACAGAGAATGTTTTATGCTCGAAAACCTGCCTTACTTCCAACGCCACCTGCCCGATGACCTTGCCAAAGTTAATGCGGTCATCAACCAAGCTGTTCAATCCGATGTCGCGCTGATTTCGCAAATCGGCACATACATCATCAGCGCGGGCGGTAAGCGCCTGCGTCCGATTATTACCATTTTGGCAGGCAAAGCAGTCGGGTATGACGATGAAAAACTGTACTCGCTGGCAGCGATGGTGGAATTCATCCACACCTCCACCCTCCTGCACGACGATGTTGTCGATGAAAGCGATTTGCGCCGCGGCCGTAAAACGGCAAACAACCTCTTCGGCAACGCGGCGGCTGTTTTGGTCGGCGACTTCCTATATACACGCGCCTTCCAACTGATGGTTGGTTCGGGCAGTATGCGTATCTTGGAAGTGATGGCAGATGCGACTAATATCATCGCCGAAGGCGAAGTCATGCAGCTGATGAACATCGGCAATACGGATATTACCGAAGAGCAATACGTCCAAGTTATCCAATACAAAACAGCCAAACTGTTTGAAGCAGCCGCTCAAGTCGGCGCAATTTTGGGCAAGGCTTCCCCCGAACACGAACAGGCCTTGAAAGACTACGGCATGTACGTCGGTACGGCTTTCCAAATCATTGACGATGTATTGGACTATTCAGGCGAAACCGAAGAAATCGGCAAAAACGTCGGCGACGATTTGGCCGAAGGCAAACCTACCCTGCCATTGATTTACCTGATGCGAAACGGCTCCGAGCAAGCAGCAAACGATGTGCGCCATGCTTTGGAAAATGCCGACCGCAGCTATTTTGAAAAAATCCACGACTATGTCGTTAACTCCGACGCTTTGCCATATTCGATTTCCGAGGCGAAAAAAGCTGTCGACAAAGCCATCGCTTCATTGAACGTATTGCCTGACAGCGAAGTCAAAGAAGCCATGATCCAACTGGCAAAAGAATCCTTGGCCAGAGTATCTTAATCCGATGAATTTCAGCTTTGTCCCTTTGTTTCTGGTTACGCTGATTTTTTTGGGCGTCGTCAGCAACAACAACTCGATTACGATTTCGGCAGCGGTATTGCTGCTCATGCAGCAGACGGCCTTGTCGCAATATCTTCCCTTGGTGGAAAAACACGGGTTGCATCTGGGCATCATCCTGCTGACCATCGGCGTATTGAGCCCGCTGGTTTCCGGTAAAATTCAAATTCCGCCGGTTTCCGAGTTTATCAATTTCAAAATGATTGCCGCCGTCCTTATCGGCATTTTGGTTGCCTGGCTTGCCGGACGCGGCGTTCCATTAATGAGCGAACAGCCAGTTTTGGTAACCGGATTATTAATCGGCACGGTCATCGGCGTTGCCTTTGTCGGCGGCATTCCGGTCGGCCCTTTGATTGCCGCCGGCTTATTGTCTTTTTTTGCTGGAAAGGTTTAAAATCCCCTCCTTTACCGCCTCGCCATAGTTCAACGGATAGAACGTATGCCTCCTAAGCGTAAAATACAGGTTCGATTCCTGTTGGCGAGGCCACAGTTTCAATAAAAGCCTTTCATATTCTGAAAGGCTTTTTTTATTATCAATAATAAAGGCCGTCTGAAACTTTTCAGACGGCCTTCTCATTTTGCCAAACCGTTAACCCGGACGACCATCCGAACGCGGACGAATCAACCAAGGAATATATTTCCATGCGTACAACAGCAAAGAAGCGGCAAACAAAGCGGCGGAGCAACGGATACTATGCGTGTATGCCGTACCGCTCACAAAGGTAGCTAAAACACGGACAACCGTTGCGGCTATCATCAACCAAAAGGCGACAGGAACCACTTTAGGCGGCGGATAAATGGAGTTGCCGGTATGGCCAAGCGCGGTTCGTGCCATCATGCCCAAAGTCAGCACGCCGATACCGCCAACGCCGATAAGGTGTACGCCCAAATTCAGGAAACTTGAAATCCAATAGGAAAGACCGACCGCAATCAAACCCAAGCCGGTAAACAGATAGCCGGCAAACAAAATCCAAAGCATAGGCTCTTTCAGCACGGCTTTATACCACCAGCGGTACACCTGCACGGTAAAAATCACACCGGCAGCCAGAGCAAACAACGCGGCCAGTCCCGGCAAAATGTTATGCGCCATCAGCATGGCGGTCAGCATAGGCAGCCAAAGTGAAGCGTGCGCCACCCATTGAGGGCTGGGAATTTGCGGTACGTTCAGGCGCTTGGACGTAAAGAACGAGATAATCCGCATACCGATCAAACCGATAAATCCGGCCACCATAATCAAACCGGATTGCAAACCGGTCATCAGCGCAATGGCATCAAACGGCTGCACTTTCAGATGGAAGGCGAAATGGGTGCCACCCAAAACAAAAATAGCGAACACGGCAACATAGTTGCGCTTGTTTTGAGAACGAATTACCGGCAAAGCCATGCATACCGCGCCATACCAGAAAAAGATCGTACCGAATATGCCGCTTGCCGTTACCCCCCAACCAGGAATAAACATACAAATGCGGGCCAACAGCCAAAATGCGGTCAAACCGGCCAACGCCTTACCGCGTGTGGGCGGCTGGCCTGTCCAAGTCGCCACGGCCGTCAATAAGAATGCAATGACAACCAATCCGGCATAGCCCCAAATCATTTCATGGGCATGCCAATAAAAACCCGACAATTCAGGCGTACCCTGATAGCCGAAGCCCCAAAGCAGTATAGACAATGCGCCATACAAAGCCGCCAACGAATAAAACGGGCGGAAGGCCATTGCCCAAACCGGGTGTTTGAACAAATCGGTCATGGTGGTTCCTTCAATTTTTATATCATCATAAAACAGCAACAGAGGCCGTCTGAAACTTTTCAGACGGCCATCGACTCCTTTCCCTGTTACACATTTTCAGGTAAAGGCAAAAAAGGTTCGATCGCTGGGAAAAGCTCGCGCTCCTCAAAGCGCGCATGATCGCGCAAAGTGACAGCAAACTCCTTATTCCATGATTCATTCATATATTCAGGATGCACCATCATCGCGCGTAATTTGGCATGATCGCCTTCAAAACGCTGCCGCAACGCAGGGTCAATTTTATCCCAATACGGCGCAAACATGGTTTCCTCTTCCAAAAAATGTGGCTCAAGCTCAATAAAATGAGGCTCCAGCTCCGCCTGATGGCTTTGATCGGGCGTACGCAGAAGACGGACGCACAACGACAGCGAGCCATGATGTTCGCGGGAAAGTTCTATTAAGGCAGGATGGCGTTTCAAGGGCTTCATAAGTTCGTTATAATGGTAACAGTTTGTCAAACTGGATTAATTCAAATGTTTCAGATATTATGAAACCCAACCCCACATAAAGTCAAACAGCCCCTCTCCAAACACTACGCTTTTGACATATAATAAAAATATCTAAAGAGCCAGCCATGTATCTGACCCAACATACCGATTACGGATTGCGCGTATTGGTTTATACCGCCATCAACGACGATACCCTCGTCAATATCGGCACCATTGCCGAGACTTACAATATTTCCAAAAGCCATTTGATGAAAGTGGTTACCTCATTAGTCAAAGGCGGTTTTCTGGTCAGTGTGCGCGGCAAAGGCGGCGGTTTACGCTTGGCAGACAATCCTGAAAACATCAATATCGGTGCAGTGGTACGCCATCTTGAGCCGATGCAGGTCGTCGAATGCATGGGCGATAACAACGAATGCCTCATCACCCCATCCTGCCGACTGACCGGTATCATCACCGGCGCCATCAAAGCCTTCTTTAATCATTTAGATCAATATTCACTACAAGATCTGCTGGACAAGCCGACTTACGACATACTTTATACACCGCGCATCCCAATCAACGAAATACGCGGAACGGCCGACTAAATCTTCAGGCCGTCTGAAAACAATCCAGCCATACTGAAATGGTATTACTTAAATAATTAAAAATACCGTCTGAAATGACGATTTTCAGACGGCATTGGTTTACAAAACACTCTACAGCTTAAATAGCTGACTTTCATTCGATAGGTTAATTTTTATACTAAATATGTCGAATATAAGACAATAGAAAAACCTAAAATAAGAATAATCATAGCAACCGTAAAATTTATTCTTAATATTTTCAGATAAAATTTATTGGATATTTTTTGCATTCCAAACAGTATCTTGAAAAATTTTAATTGCATACTTCTATGAGTAAATAGATATTCAAAAAAACCTATATCCATCCCTTCTGATTTTAATATTTTATATAGCATTACTAGATTAATTATAATTGCAATAAAATACAAAAATACTAAACAAAACAGAAAATAAGGCAATAACTCCACCAAACTACTCCTTCTTTTTTAAAAAGAATTTTCCCTAAAAAACATATTGGACGACATAACCAATTGCTATTGTCGACATTATATTCCAATCTTTCGCAAACCAATAAATACAAAAATGCCCGAAGCCAAAAGCCTCGGGCATTTTTAATATTTGGTGGGTCCGGTGGGTTTCGAACCCACGACCAAGGGATTATGAGTCCCCTGCTCTAACCCCTGAGCTACAGACCCGTCAAGAGTAGATGCGGATTATAGCATAACTTGTTTCTTGTTCAAGATACCGGGCCAATGTTTCAGACGGCCTGTTGGTTTTCTATTCGGGTATTATGCCGATATGCCCAATGCTTCCCAAACTTTCAAAGCGTCCGATGTTGCTTTGACATCGTGAACACGGATGATTTGCGCTCCTCTAGCCACTGTGGCCAAAGCGGCTGCGACGCTGCCGTGTACGCGTTTGGCGGCATCTTGTTCGCCTGTCAGCTCGCCAATCATACTTTTACGCGATACGCCGATCAGAAGGGGGAATCCGGTTGCGTCCATCAACTCAGGCAAATGTTTTATCAGTGTGATGTTGTGTTGCAGGTTTTTGCCGAAACAGAAGCCGGGGTCTAGCGTGATACGTTCAGGGGCAATGCCTGCTTGAACGCATTCTGCCGCGCGTGCTTTTAAATAACGCGCGACTTCTTCGACGACATCTTGATATTGCGGATTAAGCTGCATGGTTTTGGGCAAACCCTGCATGTGCATGAGACACACGCCTGTATTAGGCTGTTGCGCCAGCAATGCGACTGCGCCTTCATCACTCAATGCGGCAACATCGTTGATAATATCGACGCCGCCTTGCGCCAAGGCTTTTTCCATGATTGCCGTGTGGCGCGTGTCCAAGCTGATGGGAACATTCCACTTGGCGACTTCCGCCAAAACCGGCTGTACCCTGGCCCATTCTTCTTCTCCGAGAGAAACATCATCCGAACCCGGGCGCATAGATTCGCCGCCGATATCGAGAATATCCGCACCGTCTTTCAGCAGTTGCTCGGCATGTGCCAATGCTATTTGGACATTTTGCGAATAGGTGCCGCCATCGGAAAATGAATCGGGGGTCAGATTGACGATGCCCATGATTTTCGGTTTGTCTAAGGCGATTTCAAATCGGCCTGCCTGCCAAATGTGCGTGTTCATAATGCTTCCATTGATGAAATAATAGGATAGAGGCCGTCTGAAACTTTTCAGACGGTCTTTAGGTTTTGACTTCAAAACAGTAAATTACATTCCGCCGTAATTTGGTCCGCTCGCGCCTTCGGGACAAATCCAAGTGATGTTTTGCGTCGGGTCTTTGATGTCGCACGTTTTGCAGTGAACGCAGTTGGCGGCATTGATTTGCAGACGCGGGCTGCCGTTTTCTTCGACGATTTCATATACGCCGGCCGGACAATAGCGGGTTTCGGGCGAGGCGTATTCTTTGTAGTTTACGTCTATCATGACTTGCGGATTTTTCAGCACCAAATGGTCGGGCTGGTTTTCTTCGTGCGCGAGATTGGCGAGGAAGACGCTGCTTAAGCGGTCGAAGGTTAATACGCCATCGGGCTTCGGATAGTCAATCGGCTTGCATTCGGCGGCTTTTTTGAGCTGCTCGTTGTCTTTGCCGTGATGTTTCAAGGTCCACGGGGCTTTGCCTCTGAAAATCATCTGGTCGATGCCGGTATAGATTGAGCCGAGGTAAACTCCCCATTTAAATGACGGACGGACATTGCGCGCGGCGTAAAGCTCTTGATACAGCCAGCTTTGTTCAAAGCGTTGCTGATAATCGGCCGCTTCTTTGCCGCTGTCGAAGCTTTCCACTTCTTCGAGGTTTTCCAACATAGGGAACACGGCTTCTGCGGCGAGCATGGCGGATTTCATCGCGGTATGAATACCTTTGATACGCGGCATATTGAGGAAACCCGCCGCATCGCCGACCAAAACGCCGCCTTTAAACGAGAGTTTCGGCAGGCTTTGCAAACCGCCTTCAATCAGCGAACGCGCGCCATAAGCGATACGGCGGCCGCCTTCAAAGGTTTTGCGGATTTCAGGATGGGTTTTGAAACGTTGGAACTCTTCAAACGGCGACAGATAAGGGTTTTGATAATCCAAACCGACCACAAAGCCGACAGCAACTTTATTTTCGTCAAAGTGATAAATAAACGAGCCGCCATAGGTTTTGCTGTCCAACGGCCAGCCTGCGCTGTGCATGACCAAACCGGGCTGATGTTTTTCAGACGGCACTTCCCAAATTTCTTTAATGCCCAAGCCATAAGTTTGCGGCTCGCTGTTTTGGTCGAGTTGGAAACGTTCGATGACTTGTTTGGAAAGCGAGCCGCGGCAGCCTTCGGCAAATATGGTTTGTTGCGCCCAAAGCTCCATGCCGGGCTGGAATGAATCGGTCGGTTCGTCGTCTTTGCCCACACCCATATTACCGGTCGCAATGCCTTTGACCGAACCGTCTTCGTGATACAGCACCTCGGCAGCGGCAAAGCCCGGATAGATTTCCACGCCCAAATTTTCCGCCTGCTCCGCCAGCCAGCGCACGACTTCGCCCAAGCTGGCAATATAGTTCGCATGGTTGTCGAAATTCGGGGTAACCGGCAGGTTGAACGCTTTTTTCTCGGTCAGGAACAAAACCCTGTCCTTCGTCACTGTACGCGTCAGCGGCGCGCCTTTTTCTTTCCAATCAGGAATCAGTTCATTCAAAGAAATCGGATCGATGATGGCACCGGCAAGCGAGTGCGCACCGGCCTCCGAACCCTTCTCCACCACGCAAACGCTGATTTCGCGTCCATTCTTTTCGGCAAGCTGCTTGAGTTTGATGGCGGCAGACAAACCCGACGGGCCTGCGCCGACAATCACGACATCGTATTGCATACTGTCGCGTTCGATGGTTTCTGTCATAGCGGTTCCTGTATTGTCATTATTCAATTTAATCCGCTAATTATACAGCCTGGACATATAGTTACCAAATACAACAAAAGGCCGTCTGAAACTTTACTCAAATTTCAGACGGCCTTGACTGTATTCAAAAGATTACTGCGCTTTGGTTTCCGTTACAAAACCGATTTTGCTGATACCGGCTTCGCGCGCCGCTTGCAGGGCTTGGTTGACGTAATCGTATTCAACCGCTTTATCCGCCGCAATCGCCACAATCACATCTTCGTTTTTCGCTTTGGCTTCTTTCAGCTTGGCAGTTACCGTTGCCAAATCCACTTTGGTATCGGAATCGCCGCCAACGATATAAGCACCACTGGCATCAATGCTCAAACGCAAAGGATCTTTAGGCTGCTGCTTATCCTCTTTCGCCGCTTTTTCCGAAGCAGTCGGCAACTCCAAAGGAATCGAGTGGGTCAGCACCGGCATGGTAATCATAAATACAATCAGCAACACCAGCATCACGTCCACCAAAGGTGTAACGTTGATATCCGACATCGGCGCATCATCGCCGGAATTCATTGATCCGAAAGCCATGATTTAATCCTTTTGGTTCAGAAGGCGGACATGCAGGTCATGTGCAAATGCGTCCATATCTTGCGCGATGGTTTTTGTACCGCGATTGAGGAAGTTGTACGCCAATACAGCCGGAATCGCCACAAATAGACCGACAGCAGTTGATACCAAAGCCTCACCAATCGGACCGGCTACCGCAGCAATGCTCATTTGACCGCTTTCGCTGATGCCGATCAGGGCATGGTAAATACCCCAAACAGTACCCAACAGGCCGATAAACGGAGCGGTTGCGCCGATAGAGGCCAATGCAGTCATACCGTAGTCGAACTGACGCATGGTTTGTGACATGCTGTTGCGGATGTGAACGACCAAGTATTCATTCAAAGGCAATTCGTCAATCAGCGATTTGCTTGTCGTTTGGCGGTAGTTTTGGTATGCGCGCAGAGACTCATCGGCAACATTGCTCATCGGTGCTTCTACCGCTTTGGCTTTTTGTACGGCATCGGCCAGCGTAAACGCATTCAGCATCAACTCTTTTACCTGAGCATTGCCTTTTTTCGCTTTGCGGTATTTGATGCAGCGGATCACGATAACGCTCCAAGTCACTACGCTCATCAACAACATCAGGACAAATACACCAATCAGTACCACATCACCTGATTTGAAAACTAAACTTAAATCCATAATCTTTCCAAGTTAAAAATAAAATTAAAATTTCTATCGGGTCATTTAAAAATATTTCCCAACAGCATATATTTTCCAATCAATCAGCTTAGTCCTAGATACTTATTCAAGCGTGAATTTGACAGGTACTTTAAATTCAGTCCAAACACTTGCATGACAGCTACCATCTTTAACGGCTTTACGCGCTGCATTATCCAGACGACTATAACCACTTGATTTATTCACACTAATTGAATCCACTTTACCGCCGGGACCAACCAAGACTTTCAAAACGACCAAGCCCTCTTCACCATTTTCAGTGGACAGTGAAGGATACGGAGGTCTTGGAATATGGCAGGTTCCTTTTGCCGGATTGCCTTTACTGCTGCCGGCACCTGTACCGCTGCCACCACCTCCGCCACCGGTACCGGAGCCATGTTCGCCTTTCGCACCACCGCTGCCGGATCCGCTGCCTTCGCCACGGCCGCTGCCTGTACCTTTCGTACCGCCGCCGTTGCCTTTTCCCTCTCCGCCCAAGGCTTTTCCTTCGCCGTTGCCTTTACCGTTTTCAGCAGTATTCGGCCCGGTTTTGTTTCCTGAGTATTCAGATGCTTTGGGAGATGGTTTAGGTTCTGCCTTCGGCTCTGGTTTCGGTTCAGGTTTTGGCTCGGGCTTCGGCTCAGGTTTGGGTTCCGGCTTAGGCTCGGGCTTAGGTTTCTCGATAGGTTTCGGTTTTTCCTTTTGCTGTACGATATCCGCTTTTTCTTTTTTCGTTACCACAGGTTTGATAACAGGTTTGGGCGGCTCGACAGGCTTAGGTTTGGGTTTCGGCTTGGGTTTCGGTTGTTCTGGGGTAGGCTCGGGGGCGGCAGGTGCGCCTTCACCCTCAGGACTACCGTCGCCACCGCCGAAATCGCCCAAATCGACAAATTCAATATTCGCCATTTCGACAGGAGGCGGTTTGTGCGCGTGCCATAAAAGTGCAACCAGGCCGACGTGAATCAACGCAACGGAAGTCACGACGGCTGGAGTTAAAATTCGTTTTTTATCCATAATTCCGTTATGTTAATAGCAACAATTCCCGTTTGCAAGTCGTTTTACAGTCAAAATAAGCATTAATGCTTATATAGAAAGTTTATAGACCTGCTGTTTTAAAGGCTGCATATCATAATATGATATTAGCTCTCATTACTAATATTATCAGACAAAAGGTCGTTTTAAAAGATAAGCGGTAAGACAGAACAGCCTATTCTTCCGGCGTTTATGCTATCCGCACATCAAACCAATATCGAAACCTCATCAGACCGATCAAAATTCAAATGGTTTCAAATCATCTGTATTTTTTATCCATAAAGCATCAGGCCGTCTGAAAACATTCTTTCAGACGGCCTGATTCAAACAAAATCATTTTTTCCGTTTCGCCCTTGGGTGCGCCTCATCATAAACGCGCGCCAAATGGTCGAAATCCAGCTTTGTATAAACTTGCGTAGCAGAAAGGTTGCTGTGCCCCAACAATTCCTGTACGGCACGGATATCGCCCGATGCCTGCAAAAGATGGGTTGCATAGCTGTGGCGCATCATGTGCGGCGAGATATGGCTGGCACTGCCCACGCGCACTGCCCACGCCTGCAGGCGTTTTTGGATTTGACGTTGCCCCAGCCTGCCGCCATTTTTATTAGTGAACAAGGCCTGCTCGCCCTCTTTGGCAATACGCACTGCCAAATAATCACGCAATGCCGCAATGCTTTTAGCCACCAAAGGCACTTGCCGTTGCTTGCCGCCTTTACCATTCACACTGACCCAACCTTCGTCCAAAACGATACCGTCCAGATTCAAACCTTGTATCTCGCTCAGGCGTAAGCCGCTGCCATACATCAATTCAAACATGGCCTTATCGCGCACGTCCAACTCGTCATCAACCGGCGCATGGTCAAGGATATGGTTTAAAGGTTCTTGCGGCAGCGCTTTGGGCAGGCGTTCGGGCAGGCGCGGCGCTTTCATATTAAATGTCGGGTCGCTTTCCATAACTTCTATCTGCACCAGCCAACTGCAATACTGCCGCCACACCGACAATTTCCGCGCCAAGCTACTTTCGCTTAAGCCCTTTTGCGACAGTTTTTTCAATACCGCCACGAAATCACGGCGCGTCGGCAGGCCGTTTTCAAGATTATCGGGCAACAGACGCATCAATTCACTCAAATCGCGCCGATAAGCGGAAACGGTATGCTCCGACTTACCTTGTTGCAGCAAGGTTTTTAGATAGCGTTCAAGATGAAGCGCAAAATGGTTTGATTCCGCCATTTCAGACGGCCTCCAATGCCGTTTTCAATGCCGAAGGCAAACGGCAGACACGCTGCTTGCCATAATCGAAACACACCATGCCTGTCTGCACTTTCGCCAGCACAAGGCCGTCTGAAATCCTGCGGATACGGTACAACAAAGAAAATCCCACTCCGGCCACGCCCGCCGCCCCCATTTCTACCGACAGCTCATCGCCATGATGACCTTGCGCCAAATACTGCACCGCCGCATCCGCCATAATCAGGCCTGCCCCTCCGGCATCCATTTCACTCCAACCCAGCTTCGCCAGCCAACGCATCCGTACTTCATGGCACAAACGCAACACCGCATCGTTCGCCAGATGGCCGCCATAGTTCACATCGCCCACCTGCACCGTCAAGGCCGTCTGAAACAAAGGCTTATCACACTCGGCCACCGAAATCCTATCCATTTTGCACACCCGTTTTCAATACTCTCCCATTATAAACCGAGACCCTGTTCGTTAATATATAAAAACAATGTAACAGCTTGTAGTCTTTCATTTCAAAAAACATTATAATTTATCGGATAAATTTACCCTTCACTACCTCAGGAGCTCCTCATGGCACTCGTATCCATGCGCCAATTATTGGACCATGCTGCCGAAAACAGCTACGGTCTGCCCGCATTCAACGTTAACAACCTCGAACAGATGCGCGCCATCATGGAGGCGGCCGATCAAGTCAACGCCCCCGTTATCGTTCAAGCATCCGCAGGCGCACGCAAATACGCAGGTGCCCCATTCCTGCGCCATCTGATTTTGGCCGCAGTCGAAGAATTCCCGCACATCCCTGTCGTGATGCACCAAGACCACGGCGCATCTCCTGATGTGTGCCAACGCTCTATCCAACTGGGCTTCTCCTCCGTGATGATGGACGGCTCGCTGATGGAAGACGGCAAAACCCCTTCTTCTTACGAATACAACGTCAACGCCACCCGTACCGTCGTTAACTTCTCCCACGCTTGCGGCGTGTCCGTTGAAGGCGAAATCGGCGTATTGGGTAACCTCGAAACCGGCGAAGCCGGCGAGGAAGACGGTGTCGGCGCAGTGGGAAAACTTTCCCACGACCAAATGCTGACCAGCGTTGAAGATGCCGTACGTTTCGTTAAAGATACCGGCGTTGACGCATTGGCTATTGCCGTCGGCACCAGCCACGGCGCGTACAAATTCACCCGTCCGCCCACAGGCGATGTATTGCGTATCGACCGCATCAAAGAAATCCACCAAGCCCTGCCTAACACCCACATCGTGATGCACGGCTCCAGCTCCGTTCCGCAAGAATGGCTGAAAGTCATCAACGAACACGGCGGCAAAATCGGTGAAACCTACGGCGTACCGGTTGAAGAAATCGTCGAAGGCATCAAACACGGCGTGCGCAAAGTCAACATTGATACCGACTTGCGCCTCGCCTCTACCGGTGCCATCCGCCGCTTCATGGCAGAAAACCCATCCGAATTCGACCCGCGCAAATACTTGAGCAAAACCGTCGAAGCCATGAAACAAATCTGTCTTGACCGCTACCTCGCATTCGGTTGCGAAGGCCAGGCTGACAAAATCAAACCGATTTCTTTGGAAAAAATGGCAACCAAATACGCCAAAGGCGAATTGAACCAAATCGTTAAATAATCCGTATCTCGGATTCACACTAAGGCCGTCTGAAAACTTGACAATAAGGTTTCAGACGGCCTTAGCTTTTTGGAAATTTATAGTAAAATCTTCCACCGACTACACATCAAAACACATCGAAAGCAAACATGAAACTCGCCGTTATTTTGCCGGCCTATTGTGCCGAAGCTTATTTGCCCGAATGCTTGGATTCGGTATTGAATCAA
The DNA here is from genome assembly GCF_051957055.1 of Neisseria sp. P0020.S005. Taxonomy (NCBI): domain Bacteria; kingdom Pseudomonadati; phylum Pseudomonadota; class Betaproteobacteria; order Neisseriales; family Neisseriaceae; genus Neisseria; species Neisseria sp. P0020.S005. Next base: position 35,477 of record NZ_JBQCWV010000005.1, read on the forward strand.
ACATTCCGCGACTTTTTCGTCATCGCCATCAACGATGCTTCAACAGACAAAACCGGTGAAATCCTCGAGGCTTACGCAGCCAAAGATTCACGTTTGCAGGTTTTCCACCTTCCTGAAAACAGGGGCGAGCCGTTTGCCTGCCAATTTACCATGGATATGCTCAAAGACGTAGAAGTCGAATATGTGGCACGAATGGATGCGGACGATATTTGCGCCTTGGATCGTTTTGAAAAACAAATTCAATTCTTAGACAGCCATCCCGAAATCGATATTGTCGGCAGCCAAGCCACCGTCTTTTTTGATGACCAAACCGGAAGAGAACCTGTTTTAAGCGACCTCCCCCTGCTCGACAAAGACATTAAAGCCTTTCTCTCCTTTGCCGCCCAAAACATGTTCAACCCCACCACCATGTGGCGGCACGACAGCATTAAAAACCTCGGGATAAACTACACCGCAACAGAAACCGCGCCCGATTTCCATATGTGGGTGCAATGCGCCCTACATGGCAAAACCTTTGCCAACCTGCCCGAATCTTTGTTGTCTTACAGGATACACACAACTCAAGAAAGCAAAAAAAGAGACAAAATCAACCGATCCGTCCAATACACCATGGAGTTGTGGATCAGTCATCTCTTCCCTGATTTGAACGCGACGGAAGTAACGCTCTTAAGCCGCATCTTGTACGAAAAGCAACTGCGCTTGACCACTGAAGAGCTGAAAACCATTTTTGCCGCTTATGACAGAATCAGCAAAGACCGCAGCATTTCATTGTTTGGCGAAGACCGCAATACGATGTTCGACATGATAGACAATTTCTTCAATTTCTTAAAAAGCCGGTTGAAATTCACTTAAATTATAAAAGGCCGTCTGAAACCTCGTTTCAGACGGCCTTTATCTATTTCAATATCAATCTAAATCAGAACAAGCCGTGAATCACGCCTTCTGCGTCCACATCAATTTTCTCGGCAGCCGGAACTTTCGGCAGACCCGGCATCTTCATCATATTGCCGCACAAGGCAACAATGAAGCCCGCACCGGAAGAAACGGTAATGCCGCGCACGGTAATGCGGAAGCCTTCAGGGCAGCCCAACAGTTTGGCGTTGTCGCTCAAAGAATATTGGGTTTTCGCCATGCAGACCGGCATTTTGTCCAAGCCCAGTTTTTCCAGTGAAGCGATTTCGGCAGACGCTTCCGCGCTGAAATCAACATCTTCCGCACCATACACTTTTTGGGCAATCGCACGGATTTTGTCTTTAATGCTCAACTCAACATCGTAGGCAAACTTGAAGTTATTCGGTTGATTTTCGATGGCGTTGACGACTTTGTGCGCCAAGTCTGCACCACCCGCGCCGCCTTTGCCCCATACTTCGGTCAGAGAAACTTCAACTCCGTGTTCCGCACAGGCTTTTTCAATCATGGCCAACTCGGCATCGGAGTCGGACACGAAGCGGTTGATGGCAACCACCACAGGCAGGCCGAATACGTTTTTCAGGTTGGAAATGTGTTTCAAGAGATTAGGCAGACCTTTTGCCAAAGCGTCGAGGTTTTCTTCGCCGAGGTTGGCACGTTCTACGCCGCCGTTGTATTTCAACGCGCGGACAGTGGCGACAACGACAGCCGCATCAGGTTTCAAATCAGCCAGACGGCATTTGATGTCGCAGAATTTTTCCGCACCCAAATCCGCGCCGAAGCCTGCTTCGGTTACGGCATAATCAGCAAGGTGTTTCGCCAAACGGGTGGCCGTTACGGAGTTACAGCCGTGGGCGATGTTGGCGAACGGGCCGCCGTGTACAAAGGCCGGAGTGCCTTCGATGGTTTGCACCAAGTTAGGCTTAATCGCATCTTTGAGCAATGCCGCCATCGCGCCATTCGCTTTCAAATCTTTGGCATAAACAGGACTGCCGTCTTTGGCATAGGCGACAAGGATGTTGCCCAAACGCTCTTTCAAATCGCTGATGTCTTTGGCAAGACAGAATACCGCCATCACTTCGGAGGCAACGGTAATGTCGAAACCGTCAGGACGCATCACGCCGTCAATAGGTTTACCCATGCCGTCGATGATGTTGCGCAACTGACGGTCGTTCATATCGACCACGCGACGCCACAGCACACGTTTCGGATCGATGTTCAACTCATTGCCTTGATAGATATGGTTATCAAGCATGGCGGCGAGCAGGTTATTTGCCGCACCGATGGCGTGAAAGTCGCCGGTAAAGTGCAGGTTGATGTCTTCCATAGGCAAAACTTGGGCATAGCCGCCGCCTGCCGCACCGCCTTTAACGCCAAACACCGGACCCAAAGAAGGCTCGCGCAGGGCAATAACCGAGTCTTTGCCGATATGGCGCAATGCGTCCGCCAAACCGATGGTTACAGTGGTTTTACCCTCACCCGCAGGAGTCGGATTAATGGCGGTCACTAAAATCAGACGGCCTTGTTTTTGCGGCAGCTTGAATGCCTCGGCAGGATTGATTTTGGCTTTGTAATGACCATAGGGCTCGATGTTGTCAACGTTCAAACCCAGCTTGGCGGCAATTTCACCAATCGGGCGCATGGTGGAAGACTGGGCAATTTCAGCATCGGTTTTGAAGCTCATGATTTTCCTTTATTGAGAGAGGGAAAGGCCGTCTGAAACAATATAATAAAGACGGCTGGAAGAAAAAGAATATTAGTTCTATTATAGCGTTTTCCAAAGACAAACCGCAGTGAAAATTTCGATATCTCATCAACAAGCGGATTCATATTGTCAACAATTTGAAACAAAGGAATAAAACATGAGCAGCAACGCATGGCTGTTTTGGGCATTGGCATCGGCAGGCTTCGCCTCATTGACCGCCATTTTCGCCAAAATGGGTTTACAGGGTATAGATTCAGATTTCGCCACCTTTATCCGCACCTTGGTCATCCTCGCCGCTTTGGTATTGTTTTTAACCTACACCGGCAAATGGCAGGGCGTGAACGGCTTTACCGGCCGCAACTGGACATTCCTCATCCTATCCGGCCTCGCTACCGGCGCATCTTGGCTCGCCTACTTCAAAGCCCTGCAACTGGGCAACGCCTCGCAAGTCGCACCCGTCGACAAATTCAGCCTGGTCCTGGTCGCCCTAATGGCCGTTGTTTTCTTAGACGAACGCCCAAGTACGCAGGAATGGATAGGCTTAGGCTTGGTAACGGCAGGTGTATTGACTTTGGCGTTGAAGCGATAATATATTGATATTTAATAAAAAATTTAAAACAACTACCCAAACGCATACAGATGATCTGATACGATGGCAACATTAGCCTAACAAAAACTAAGCAGGTTCCTAACTTTCCAGCATCTCGGAGAGAATTAATATGAAAAAAATTATACTATTAGTCTTGATGTGTATTCCTTATTTCACCCATGCTGCACTACCTGATAGAAGCAATGCCAAACATAACGGACTCAATATTCAAGAACTATTTGATAAACTTGATATTCAATTTAAAAAATCTACAGATCTAAACAACATTAGAGTAGATACATATACTTACAAAATAAATGCGTTTTTTGATAGGGACAACAAGAGTTATCGACTTCTCCACTACCATTTACGAAATTGGTGTGAACAAAACCACGGAGTTTGGTCATCTGACCTCCCAAATATAGAGACCTACCCAAACTCTGAAGCAGTGGTTTTCCCATCTTTAACTTTTACAGGATATAACTCTTTCGTAAATGTTTCTTGCTCAGGCATAGATAATACCTCTATAACTATTTCTTTTAACACTCAAGAAATCCATATGACCGAACAAGGAAATAATTTGCTAGAAGCCAGAAAGAATCTAAAGTTACAAGAAGAAAAAGAACAGCAGCGTATTTATCAAGCAAGGGAAGAGTGCATCAGAGAACCCCAGCTAAAAATTGAAAAACTTCAAGAGCGGTTAATATCCTCATGGAGGAAAAACCTTAAGATTGGTGATACTATCAACGGTATCAACTTAATCATCAATACAAAAGGTAAGGATTTAGTTGAGATACAAAATCGCTCTAGTGGTAAAAATTACTGGTTTAAACGAACTGAGATACATCCATCAAGACAAATACAAAATGAAATAGACAAACTAACCCTACCTTTCAAAAACGCAATTGCTGATTGCAAGAAAAATCTCTACTAACCCTATTCTTCTATAATTCTTTTAGAGGCACATAATGAGAACCATTAAATTTGTTTCCCTATCTATTTTTAGCATTATGCTTAGTGCTTGCTCGGCTACGGATCCTGGATTATTTAAAACAAACCAACCTTTAACGCTTGAACACAGTGAACTTCACGATAATCTGCATTTACCATTTGGCGAATTTAGCAATAAATGGCTGCCGATTGGTGCTGTAAACCAAACCGCACAGCAAATCTCGAAAGCTTTATCATACCTATCCACAAGCAGAGAAACCCTGGGAGTAAAAAATGGAGAGCGGCTAGAGAACTATGCCGCAACAGATAGTTATGGAAATGACCGACATATCATTCAAAAAGCAAAAGACACCTTTCAGGCATGGTGTACACATCATTCGGGTGAAATTGGCACACCTAACACCTACCAAGAAAATTATATAAACCAGGTAATGGTAAGTAAAAATACCCCATCATCAGGAATGTATTACGAACTTAGCGATGCCTATAGTTGCACCAAAAATGGAAAAGTTGTTGCCACACTAGCTTATTCTGAAGGTGAAGTACAAGGTCTTTCCAGTAATTATACTTTCCCTAGTGTCTTGATTTTTGTAAAAGACTGGAATAAATAACCCGCCAATAACAAAAAAGGCTGTCTGAAAAATTTCAGACGGCCTTTGCTTTGCTTCAAACAATCAGCTCACAATTAATTTGAACCGACTTTGATTTTTTGCCACAAGTTGACGGACAGTTTTTTCGCATCCGCGCTCATTTGAGGCATGACGAAACCGTCTTTCATGTCTTGCTCGTTCGGGAAAATAGAACGTGTGTTCACCAGCTCGGCAGGCATTTTTTCGCGTGCAGGTTTGCTGGCGGGCGCGAAGGTTACGGCAATACCGTTTTTCGCAGCCACTTCGGGATCGAGCGTGTAGTTGATGTATTTGTGGGCATTGGCGATGTTTTTCGCATCGGCCGGAATCAACCAAGATTCAATCCAGAAGCCCATGCCTTTCGGAGTCAACACTTCAACGCCGACATTGTTTTTCACTTCTTCAGAACGCGCTTTGGCCAAGTTCAAGTCGCCGCCGTTACCTGCCGCCAAGCAAATGTCGCCGCGCGCCAATTCGTCAATGATGGAAGGGCTGAAACGTTTCACGTCAGGACGGATGGTTTTCAAAACTTCCGCCGCCGCTTTCAAATCTTCAGGATTCGAGCCTTTAGGATCTTTACCCAAGTAGTTCAACAAGATTGGGAACATTTCGCTCGGGGTATCCCACAAAGCGATGCCGCAAGATTTCAACTTGTTGGTGTATTCAGGTTTGAACAGCAAATCCCAGCCGTTTTCAGGCAATTTTCCACCCAAAAGCTCCCTGCCCTTCGCCGTAATCGCAATCGTATTCACACCGGAGAAGTATGGAACGGCGTATTGATTGCCCGGATCGGCGGTTTCCAACATCTTCAGCAATTCAGGGTCGATGTTTTTATAGTTCGGAATCAGATCCTTATTGATTTTCTGGTATGCACCTGCCTCAATTTGGCGCGGCAGGAAGGCAATACCGGGCACAACCAAGTCATAGCCGGATTTACCGGTCAGCATTTTGGCTTCCAGTGTTTCGTTGTTTTCATACAAATCGTAAGTCAGCTTCAAATTGTTGGCTTTTTTGAAGTCTTCGACTGTACTTTCGTCAACGTAGTTTGACCAGTTGTAGATATTCAAAGTATCGGTAGCGGCTGCCTCGGCATTGGCAGCAGGCGCGCTGCCTGCTTGAGGTTGCTCGGCTTTTTTCTCGCCACCGCCGCACGCGGCCAAAGACAATGCGGCCAATACGGCTAATACAGATTTTTTCATACGGGCAGATTCCTGATGAAAGAGTGGTTAATGTCAATAAATAAGAAACCCTGCACCCCATAAACACCTCGGCGCAGAGTTAGGCTATTGTAATGGAAACGTAAGCAAACGCAAAGCAATATCCATCTGATTTTTATTGAAATAAGGCAAAGCAACATCATCTTTTTCCCAAAAGCGTTGCACCGGCTGTCGTTTTTGGGCAAAATACGGCTGATTTGCGCGCGTTTATAGAGAAAAAGCTTGCATATAAGGAAATCTGTCTTTAAAATTGCGCGTTTACAGAATTTATTTTTCAGGAGATATTCAATATGGCAAACAGCGCACAAGCCCGCAAACGTGCCCGCCAGTCGGTTAAACAACGCGCCCACAACGCCAGCCTGCGTACTGCATTCCGTACCGCTGTGAAAAAAGTGTTGAAAGCAGTTGAAGCCGGCGACAAAGCTGCTGCTCAAGCAGTTTACCAAGAATCCGTTAAAGTCATCGACCGTATCGCTGACAAAGGCGTATTCCACAAAAACAAAGCAGCCCGTCATAAAAGCCGTCTGTCTGCTAAAGTAAAAGCTTTGGCTTAATACTGACGCAGATGCCGGAAATCCTGACAATCAAAACAGGATGAATCAAGCTGATACGATGCCCCTGAGGTCCTGCCTTTCAGGGGCATTGCCGTATTCACCACCCAAACCGACTGAATAAAACCATTTACCCTTTCATCAGGCCGTCTGAAAAACAACGGAAACTCTCATGAACAAGATGTTGAAACATTCCCTAAGTATCGGATTCATTGCCGCCGCCCCGCTGGCCGCCGCCGATACCGCCCTACACTGCACCACCATTCAAGACAACGCCACCCGTTTGGCGTGTTACGACAACATCTATTCGGCGCAACTTCCCCCTCAAGCCCCACTGCCGCAAGCGCAAACTGAAACTGCCAAAACACCGGTTGACCTCGAACAAAGCGTCCGCAAGAGCATTGAGAAAAAAGAAGCGGCCATCGTATTCGACAACCCTACCCATCCGAATATTTCAGACGACGTATTAAGCGAAACTGCCGACAGCTACACACCTTTGAGCCTGATGTACGATTTGGATAAAAACGACACACGCGGCCTGTTGAGCGTACGCGAGCACAACCCTATGTACCTCATGCCCGTTTGGTACAACAGCAGCCCCAACTACCACCCGGAATCCCCCAGTCGCGGCGTAACCACGCAGGAAAAATTCAGTGAGCAAAAACGCCTCGAAACCAAAATGCAGGTTTCCTTCAAAAGCAAGATTGCCGAAGATTTATTCAAAACCCGTGCCGACGTATGGTTTGGCTACACCCAAAAATCCGACTGGCAAATCTTCAACCAAGGCCGCAAATCCGCACCGTTCCGCAACACCGACTACGAGCCTGAAATCTTCATTACCCAACCCGTTAAAGCAGACCTGCCTTTCGGCGGCAAGCTGCGTATGGTCGGCGCAGGTTTTGTTCACCAATCCAACGGTCAAAGCCGCCCGGAATCGCGATCATGGAACCGCGTTTATGCCATGGCCGGCATGGAATGGGGCAAGCTGACCGTTATTCCTAGAGTTTGGATGCGCGCCTTCGACCAAAAAGGAGATGACGACGACAATCCTGACATCAACAAATACATGGGATACGGTGACTTGAAAGTCCAATACCGCTTCAATGACAAACAAAATGTTTATTCCGTCCTGCGTTACAACCCGAAAAGCGGACGCGGTGCCGTTGAAGCTGCTTATACCTTCCCGCTCAAAGGCAAACTCAAAGGCGTTGTCCGCGGTTTCCACGGCTACGGCGAAAGCCTGATTGACTACAACCACAAACAAAACGGCATCGGCTTCGGCCTGATGTTCAACGACTGGGACGGAATCTGATTCCCCCATATTGTTTCAGACGGCCTGTGCAATCAAAGCGGCCGTCTGAAACAATAAAACAAAACAAGCCATTCGTTTAAAATACTCGTTTCCTAGCGCCCAAACGCGTATAATGCAAAGTTTGGGCAAAACTTGCCGGAATGAAACAAAGATGACAGAAGCCGCAGCCGAAAGCGGAAAAATCGCCAAGGCTTTAAAGAAATACCTGATTACAGGCGTACTGGTTTGGTTGCCGATTGCCGTAACCATCTGGGCGATGACCTACATCATATCCGCCGCCGACAGGCTGATCAGCCTATTGCCGGAAAGCTGGCAGCCCCAGCATTTCTGGGGATTCAACATACCCGGCTTGGGCATTGTTGCCGCCACCGTTGTCTTGTTTGTTACCGGCGTATTCGCCGCCAACGTTTTAGGCAGACGGATTCTCGGCGCATGGGACAGCCTTTTGGGACGCATTCCCGTCGTCAAATCCATCTACTCCAGCGTTAAAAAAGTTTCCGAATCCCTGCTCTCCGACAGCAGCCGCTCGTTCAAAACCCCCGTACTGGTTCCCTTTCCACAACCGGGCATTTGGACGATAGCCTTTGTTTCCGGCCATATCCCCGACAAACTCAAAGGCAGCCTGCCGCAAGATGACGACTATATTTCCGTTTACGTCCCAACCACACCCAACCCGACCGGCGGCTATTACATCATGGTTAAAAAAAACGACGTTCGCGAGCTGGACATGAGCGTGGATCAGGCATTGAAATATGTAATTTCACTGGGCATGGTCATGCCGGACGACTTACCGGTTAAAGCCCTATCTGCCCAAAAACCGTCAGAAGACGGTGATACCGAACATAACAATTAAGGTCTTCTTTTTTTTCAGACGGCCTTTCCTTCTTTTTTAAATTGAACAATATAAAAAGGTGATTTTATGCGTACCAACTATTGCGGCCTTATCAGCGAGCAATACTTAGACCAAACCGTTACCGTCAAAGGCTGGGTACACCGCCGACGCGACCACGGCGGTGTGATTTTTATCGACCTGCGCGACCGCGAAGGCATCGTTCAAGTCGTTATCGACCCTGACACTCCGGAAGCATTTGCCGCTGCCGACTCTTCCCGCAACGAATATGTTTTGAGCATTACCGGCCGCGTACGCAACCGTCCTAAAGGCACAACCAACGACAAAATGATTTCCGGCAAAATCGAAATCCTTGCCAAAGAAATCAAAGTTTTGAACGCTGCCGCTACGCCTCCGTTCCAAATCGACGACGAAAACATCAGCGAAAACGTTCGCCTGACCAACCGCGTTATCGACTTGCGCCGTCCTGCCATGCAACGCAACCTGCGTCTGCGTTACCAAGTCGCCATGGGCGTTCGCCGCTACTTGGACGCGCAAGGCTTCATCGACATCGAAACACCGATGCTGACCCGCTCCACTCCGGAAGGCGCACGCGACTACCTCGTACCAAGCCGCGTTCATCCGGGCGAATTCTTCGCTCTGCCGCAATCTCCACAATTGTTCAAACAACTGTTGATGGTTGCTGGTTTCGACCGTTACTACCAAATCACCAAATGTTTCCGTGACGAAGACTTGCGTGCCGACCGTCAACCTGAATTCACGCAAATCGACTTGGAAACCTCGTTCTTAAACGAGGATGAAATCATGGACATCACCGAAGGCATGGCCAAACAAGTCTTCAAAGATGCCTTGAATGTAGATTTGGGCGACTTCCCACGCATGCCTTACTCTGAAGCCATGTTCTACTACGGCTCTGACAAACCGGACATGCGCATCAACTTGAAATTTACCGAATTGACCGATCTGATGAAAACGGAAGAATTCAAAGTCTTCCGTGGTGCAGCCGACATGAAAGGCGGCCGCGTAGTCGCTCTGCGCGTGCCTAACGGTGCAAAATTCAGCCGCAAAGAAATCGACGAATACACTAAATTTGTCGGCATCTACGGCGCGAAAGGTCTGGCATACATCAAAGTAAACGATGTGAGCAACCTCTCCAACGGCGAAGACAGCGGCCTGCAATCTCCAATCGTCAAATTCCTGTCTGAAAACGCCCTGAAAGAAATCATTGCGCGTACCGGCGCGCAAAACGGCGACATCATCTTCTTCGGAGCAGACAAAACCAAAGTCGTAAACGAAGCCATCGGCGCATTGCGTATTAAAGTCGGTTTGGAACACGGCAAAGACAACGGCTACTTCGTAGACGAATGGAAGCCTTTGTGGGTTGTCGATTTCCCAATGTTCGAATACGACGAAGAAGCTGACCGCTACGTTGCCGTACACCATCCGTTTACCGCACCAAAAGAAGGTCATGAAAACCTGATGGTTTCCGACCCTGCAAACTGCTTGGCCCGTGCCTACGACATGGTATTGAACGGCTGGGAAATCGGCGGCGGTTCTATCCGTATCCACCGTGCAGACGTACAAGAGAAAGTGTTTGCCGCGCTGAAAATCAGCCCTGAAGAGCAACAAGAGAAATTCGGCTTCCTCTTGGACAACCTGAAATTCGGTGCGCCTCCTCACGGCGGCCTTGCATTTGGCCTCGACCGTCTGGTTACCCTGATGACCGGTGCAGAATCTATCCGCGACGTGATTGCCTTCCCGAAAACACAACGTGCACAATGTCTGCTGACCAATGCACCTAATGTGGTCGACGACAAGCAACTTCGCGAGTTGAGCCTGCGTCTGCGTCAGAAAGCAGTTGAAACAAAAGAAGCATAATTTACCGGCTTAACCTTTAAAATATCAAGGCCGTCTGAAATTTTTGAAATTTCTTTCAAATCTTTCAGACGGCCTTTCTACATTTTGGTCGTTTATATATAATCAACCCGCAAACTGTTTTATTTTAAACGTTTTCTTTAATGACGTTAGAGTACAAAAAACAACCGTTTGTAAGAAAAACAAACAAATAGACTTCGCAAGCAATATCATAGCTGTTATAACAATAAAGGAACCTGACAATGTTTCTGATACTAATTGGGCTGATACTGATTTTTTTTGTTACTTTGTTTATTATTACTTCTATTATTCATAAAAAACAGTTCGCCTACGACACACACCAAGATTATAACTATCCCTCCCTTCCCTCTACCGCGCATGCCACCCTCAAAGGTGGCAGCCTGACTTTGCCCGCCACTATCAGCGGGCAAGATACCGTTATTGCCAAAATCCGCATCAAATCGACTTGGGCAGGATTGCTGATACTGCCTTTTGTTGAAACCATTTCATCTAAAGGCAGATGGAAGCAATATTTCGAATACGGCGCAAAAGGCGTGCGCTATATCAATCTGAGCGACACCTTCTCCGACAGCGACAAAACCATCCGCCTGGAAGGCAAATACCTGTCCTTGCCAGATCAAGAAATCGAACTCTCTGTTTATCCGCGTGAAAACCTCGACGGCAAAAAAATCCTTGTCCTCGCGCCTCATGCTGACGATGCTGAACTCAGCGCATACGGCTTGTACGAAAAACACGCCGCCAATTCAATGATCTGCACTTTAACCGCCAGCGAAGGCGGCAGCTTCCACTATGGCAATCTTTACAGCACATGCGACTTCGACACCCAGGCACAATATCTGCAAAAAGGCCGGATGCGCGTTTGGAACAGCCTAGCCGTTCCCCTTTTGGCCGGCGTGCCGTCTGAAAACATCCTGCAGCTGGGCTACTTCGACAGCACATTGACCGCCATGCGCCAAAATCCGGAAAAAGAGATTAAATCGACCAAAATCGATACGACCGATGTCGATATTTTCCGCAGTGCCAATACCTCCCCATTGGCGAAACATCTCAAACCCGGCTCGACTTGGAACAGCTTGGTAGACAACCTTGGCTATCTGATAGAAACGTTCCAGCCGGATATTATCGTGACGCCGTCCCCAAATATTGATACGCATCCCGACCATCAACATACTGCGCTGGCCGCCATCGAAGCCCTGCGTAAAATCGATTACCGCCGCGGCAATCTGTTTTTGCACACCATACATTATCTGAGCGACGACTTCCCTATCGGCAAAGTAGGGTCTTCCCTCAGCCTGCCGCCGCCCTCCGAGCAACCGTTTTACTTCCAAAGCATCTATTCCCATCCTTTGGATAAAGAGGAGCAAAACCGCAAACTCCTCGCCCTTGATGCCATGAACGACATCCGTCCCAATTCAGACGGCTATATGCGTTGGAGCACCATGATATTCAAAGGCTTAAACAAACTGCGACACCATGTCCTCCATCTCGACAAAGACTTGGTCAACCGCTTTGTTCGCAGCAACGAATTCTTCTATACCGTCCCCATTAGCGACTTGTACCAAGAAGAGACGCTGAAACAAATCACTTATCAGGGCAAAGCCCAATAAGCCACAAAGGCCGTCTGAAAAGATGTTTCAGACGGCCTTTATCGCACCAAATCAAAACAATAAAATCACTGCATTACAAACGAAAAACACCAAGCCCAAATCCAAATGCGGCAACCCAAGTTATAATAAAACCCTTCCCACACGTCCCACATCATCATGCCGATTTACTTCATCGCCGATTTGCACCTGAGCGAATCCCATCCTCAACTGACCGCACTCTTCCAAAAATTTATCCAAGAAAAAGCCGTTCACGCCCAAGCCGTATACATCCTTGGCGACCTTTTCGATTTTTGGATCGGCGATGACGAAAACAGCCCTTTGGTTCACACCATCAAGCAAACCATCCGCAGCCTGACCGAGCGCGGCATTGATTGCTATTTCATCCATGGCAACCGCGACTTCCTCATCGGCAAAACCTTCGCCCGCGATACCGGCATGACCTTACTGCCCGAGTACGCCGTTATCGACCTGTTCGGCACACCCACCCTGCTCTGTCACGGCGACACCCTCTGCACCGATGACCATTCTTATCAAAAATTCCGCCGTACCGTCCATCAAAAATGGCTGCAACGCCTGTTCCTGCTCCTTCCGCTCACACTTCGGCTGAACATCGCCACCAAAATCCGCAAGCAGAGCAAACAGGACAAACAACACAAAACTGCCGACATCATGGACGTCAATCCAACCTTTACCCACGAAACCGTCCAACGCTTCCACACGCCCCTGCTCATCCACGGCCATACCCACCGCGAAAATATCCACCGCAACGCCGATTACACCCGCATCGTACTCGGTGACTGGCGCGACAATTACGCCTCCATTCTCGAAGTCGATGCCGAAGGCTACCGTTTTATCGCCTTATAAAACATCAGGCCGTCTGAAAACCGGTTTCCCGATTGTTCAGACGGCCTGACTGATAAACATCCTCAAACCGTTTACGCAAACCAACCGCGTATCCGTTCCAAACCACCAAAGCGCACACACGCATCTGCATTCGCTTCAGTTTTCGGTTTCGCCCGATAAGCAATGCCGAATCCCGCCTCCCGTATCATCGGAATATCGTTCGCACCATCACCCATCGCCACTACCTGCCACGGAGCCAAACCCAGAAGCTCACGGTATTCACGCAGCAAATCCGTCTTAGCCTGCGCATCGATAATCCGCCCTTTCAGACGGCCTGTCAGCTTGCCGTTTTCCACTTCCAACACATTCGCAAAATGGAAATCCAAGCCTAAACGCTGTTGCAGGCGTTCCGTAAAGAACGTAAACCCGCCCGACACCAGCATAAACTTCACATCATTCCGTTTGCACTCTTCCAACAAAAATTCCGCGCCCGGCGAGAGCTGCAACACATTCTCGTACACCTCTTCCAACACGCGCTCGTCCAAACCGGACAGCAAAGCCACACGCTTACGCAAAGACTGCTCAAAATCCAGCTCGCCGCGCATCGACTGCTCCGTAATCTTGGCCACCTCATCCTTCAGCCCGACACCGGCCGCAATCTCATCCACACACTCAATCGTAATCAGCGTCGAATCCATATCACTGACAATCAGTCCCAAATCAGCAAAAGCCACATCCGGCAACACCGCGCCATCTATCTGCTGCGCAATCAACGCCGCACGCATCTCGTCCGTCAATTCAAAATCATCATCAACCGGCACACGCAACACCGACTTTTCTGATAACGCAGACACCAAACTGCCAAATGCCGACCAGTCGCAAGCGCCCAAATTCCCATGTTGCAACACCAAAACTTTCTTCATCTCATTCTCCTCATACCCCAAAACCTTTGCAAACATATCGGGTACACATTCAGCCTAAAACCCCGAAACCGTATTTTTGCGAAGGCCTTAAAAAACCAAAACAGCATTATAGCCGAACAACCCCGAAAATTTTCAGACGGCCTGTCGCTTGATTCCCTTAGCTAGTTTAATTTCAAAAACACCTTCAAAAACCATAAAAACAACATAAATCCGCTAAAAACCCTCAAAATCTTGTTCTTAAATTACAAAACAACAAAATTATCGTAAAATATAATTATTATTATTTTAATTATAGAAAGACGTTCATGAACGCCCCAACCCTTAAAACATTAGCACTCATTATTGCCACTCTGCCTTATGCAGCCTTAGCAGAAAACACGGCAACACCCCGGCCCGAACAAACTGCCGAGCTGCAAACCGTCAACGTAACCGGCAAAAACCGTTCCACCCGCACCGAAAACCGCGACTCCTACACAACTTCAGCCATGCGTACCACCACCGGGCTTGCCTTGTCTCCGAAAGAAACGCCGCAGTCGGTAAGCGTGATTACCAAGACACAAATCAATGAGCAGGGGATTACCAACTTGGTTGATGCCCTAAAAACCACCACCGGCGTAAACGTCATCCGTGATGCCGGCATTCCGCGCTTCCAATCGCGCGGGTTCTATATCGACCAAATCGAAGAGGACGGAATCTCATCTACCGTCCCCGGCGCCATCAACAATCCGATGTATGACGCGCAAAGCATGAACGACATCGCCGTTTACGACCATATCGAAGTCGTGCGCGGTGCGACCGGGCTGACGCAGGCAAACGGCGAGCCGGGCGGTACGTTGAACGCCGTACGCAAACGCCCCACCGGCGAACGCATTATTCAGAGTGAAGCCCAAATCGACCGCTTCGGTAAAGTCCGCACCACGGGGGACTTTTCAGGTCGTCTGAACGATGAAAGCACTTTGCGCGGCCGCGCTGTCGTCGCATTGGAACGCGACAAAAATTTCAAAGACCGCGTCAAAGGCGGCAATGCCACGCTTTACGGCGTGATGGACGCATCTGTCGGCGACAACACCAAAATCACTTGGGGCAGCCTCTATCAACGCAAACACACCAAGCCCGACGACTGGGGCGTGGCATTGAACCTGCCGCGCGATACCTATCTGGGCTACAACTGGAACAAAGGCATTTACGACAAGGCGAACGCATTCGCTGAAGTAGAACACTATTTCAACGACAACTGGCGTTATACCAGCAAGCTGGATTACAACTACAACGAAAATACCAAGAAAAACAGCGGCATTTACAATACGTCCACGTCCTACGCAGGCTACATGCCCGGCAGCACATTGGCTTCGGGCTGGTTGAGCCGTTACGACAATGACGAAAAACAACTGACCTTCAAAAATAATTTGAACGGCAAATTTGAAATTGCGGGCGTGCCGCAGGAAATCTTTACCGAATACACTTACACGCACACAAAAAACAACGGCCGCCGCCGCCAATACAACCCTCGCGTTTCCTTTGACCCCATGACCTTTACCGGCAACGAAATCTCCGAACCCGCCGACTGGTACGCCACTCCTTATCAGATGTATTGGGAAACCCATTCCAAACGCACCACCCACGCGCTGCTTTTGGGCTTCCGTTTCAATATGTTGAAAGAAAAACTGCACATCATGGCAGGGACGCGTTGGAACCACATCAAATCGAAATACATAACCGACTATTTCTACACAGGCGGCAGCATAGACAACGATCCCGATTCGGTTACCGACCGCAAAACCGTCCGTTTCAATCCTTATTTCACCGTTACCTACGATTTGACGCCGAACCAAAGCCTGTATGCCAGCTACACATCCATCTTCAAACCGAACAGCAATCAGCGCAAAGACAAATCCTATCTTGACCCTGTTACCGGCGCGAACTACGAAATCGGCTGGAAGGGGGAATGGTTCGACCGCAAGCTGAATACCTCGCTTGCCCTGTTTGACATCGAACAGAAAAACCGCGCGGTGCAGGTTTGGGATACGGCAGACCAAAAATGGTATTGGGAACCCGTCGGCAAAGTCCGTAGCCGCGGCATCGAAGCCGAAATATCCGGCAACCTGAGCGAAGATTGGAAATTGTTTGCAGGTTATACGTTCAACCGGTCCAAATATCTTGAAGCGGAAAGCAAAGGCACCGTCCCCGCAGGCACCAATTTCAGCCTGCACACGCCCAAACACATGCTGCGCCTCCACACCAGCTACAACCTGCCTTTTAACGGCAAAAAATGGACCATCGGCGGCGGCGTAACCGCACAAAGCAAAACCGCCAGCCTCTACGGCGTGAAGCGCGGCGGTCATGCGGTATTCAGTGCCAACATTGATTATCAGGCATCGAAAAACCTGAAACTTGCACTGATTTCGACCAACCTGTTCAACCGTTACTACTACGAGAACAACAAAGTCAGCAGCAAAGGCGCGAACAACTACTATGGCCAACCGCGCAACGTCATGTTCAAAGTCGATTACAAGTTCTAATCCCACTTGATTCAAAGGCCGTCTGAAACCGATTCTTTCCGTTTTCAGACGGCCTTTTCCAATCAAACTCTTTTAACCTTGATATAAAGCAAACAGTCTAAAAAATTTTCTCAACCGAAAAAAATTCCTGTTGATTTTTTTCACCGTTTCGATATAGTTATTTATGGCTAGTTTGATACTACCCTTTGTATCTAGCTTTCATTGCATTACCACCTCCATTCGTTGCCAACGGCTCCCTTTCCGGCGGCAACCTTTTTTTGACCCGATGGTTTGGAAAAATCGAAATTGAATCAAATAAAATGATTCGGAGATTTAAATTTAATTTTTAAAGCAAAACGGATTATAAAAAATAACTGCTCAATTTAAACAGATATTGCCGCCAATATTTAAAAACAAACAGATCTTTCTTTATCAAGGACCTCATCAAATGCATCATTCTGAGAAACTATTCAAACTGAGCACACTTGCTCTCTGCCTTGCCGCATTGCCCCAAGCCGCACAAGCTGCCGAAGAGGTACACCAGGCTGAAGTGGAACAAGTTACCGTAGTGGGTAAAAACAAAAGCCTGCGCACTGAAAGTCAAAACAGCTACACAGTATCCGCCCTGCGCTCAACCACAGGGCTGGTTCTCTCTCCGCGGGAAATTCCCCAATCCGTCAGTATCATTACTAAAAAACAAATTGAAGACCAAGGCATCACCGACTTAGAAGGTGCGTTGCAAAACGCTACGGGCATCAATGTTTTCAAAAGCGGCGGACGCACGCATTTCATGTCGCGCGGCTATTTTATCGAACAGTTTGAAGAAGACGGCATTGCCACGCAACTCGGCTCACCCGGCGGATTCGGCTTAGGCGGCCCGGCCGGCGACCCGACCAGTGCAACCGATATGGCAATGTACGACCACATTGAAGTGGTGCGCGGTGCGGCAGGTTTGACACAGGCAAACAACGAACCCGGCGGCACGGTAAACGCCGTCCGCAAAAAGCCGACTGCAAAACGCCAGCTTTCCGCCGATTTGACGGCAAACTCATGGGGCAAAGTAAACAGCGTCTTTGATGCATCCGGCACCTTAAGCCAAGAACACGGCCTGCGCGGACGCTTTGTCGGCTCGGTTGGCAGTAACAAAACTTTTAAAGACCAATTCGGCGGCCGCGACATCCTGCTTTACGGCGTGATGGACAAAGACATCGGCGACAACAGCAAACTTACCTGGGGTGCAAGCTATCTCAACCAAACCGAAACACCCGATCCTGACGGCCTGCCTATGCGTGCAGACGGCAAAGAGTGGAAACGCAGCCGCTATCTTGGTGCGGATTGGAACGAAGCCCGCCTGAAAAAATACAATCTCTTTGCCGAGTTTGAACATTATTTCAACGACAACTGGAAACTGAGCAGCAAGTTGGACTGGCGCAAGAACACCAGTTCAAAAGAATATTACACGCTGGGCGGCACGGGTAACGGCATCAGCACAGACGGCCTGGGAACCACATACAGCTTCGACCGTTACGATGCAGGCAACCGCCAGTTCACTTTCCAAAACAACCTGACCGGCCGCATCTTCGCTTTCGGCCAAAATCACGACCTCTTCTTCATGCATAGCTATTCCAAAGAGAACGTGAATTCAAGCAACCGCTGGCTCAACGACAGCAGCAACTATGACGCAGATGCCTTTAACGGCAGCGAGAAAGCCAAACCCGATTGGGATTCTGCCACAGCCAAAGCCCGTGGCGGCGACGGCCGTTATACTACCCATGCCTTTGGTTTGGGCGCGCGCATCAATCCTACCAAAAAACTGCACATCATCGCAGGCGGACGCTATACCAGCTGGAAACGCGACTACTATTGGGATCGCGACCTCAAAGACGGGGCAGCAGGTTCCTCAGACTCGCTCAAACGCAACCGCTTCGTTCCTTATGCCGGCATCACTTACGATATCACGCCTAAACAAAGTATTTACGCCGCCTATACGTCCATCTTCAAACAAACGATGAACCGCGACTACAACGACAACCTGCTGCCGCCGATTATGGGACGCAACTACGAACTCGGCTGGAAAGGCGAATGGAACGAAGGTCGTCTGAATACTTCCGTCGCCCTCTACCGCACCGACAAAGACAACAACAACCAACGTGTCAATGCCAAACCGCACTCCTACTGGGAACCGCTCAACCAAAGCAGCCGCGGCCTGGACGCCGAAATTTCCGGCAGCCTGACCGACCGTTGGCAAGTTTACGCAGGCTACACCTTCAACCGCAGCACCAACCGCAGCAGCGTTACCGGCAATGTTGAATCGCGCCAAAAAGGCTACAACTTCAGCAGCCATACGCCGAAGCATATGTTCCGCCTCTACACTAGCTATGTCCTGCCGGTGGATGACGGCAAATGGACAGTCGGTCTTGGCTTGAAGAGCAGCAGCAAAACCGCCAATTCCTACGGCTCCATCAAGCAAGGCGGCTACACTATTTGGAATACAAACGTCCAATACCGTCCGAGCAAAAACCTGCAACTGGGACTGGCAATCAACAACCTGACCGACAAACGCTACTACGAAAACCAATACAGCCGTGCCGCCAACAGCGGCAACTTCTACGGCGAACCGCGCAATGCCGTGTTCAGCCTGAAGTGGAAGATGTAAATAGCGGCAAACCGAAAGTAGATTTTCCTCTACTCTTCAAAAGCATATAAAAACCAATCATTGCTTATAAACAAGGCCGTCTGAAAACCAAATTCTGTTTTCAGACGGCCTATCACGCACATTCACAAGCATTCATTATGAATACGCTCAAAAAATTCTTTTACCTTGCCCGCCCTTTTTGGTCGGGGGCACACAGTCGCCTCCAATGGCTGATGCTCGCCGTTTTAATAGGGTTTACCCTATTCTCCATCACCATCAGCGTTTGGATTGCCGCATGGGACAAACGCTTCTACGACGCGCTGGCCGCGTTTGACGGCGCATCCATGCCTTCACTCATTGTCGAATACCTCGGCTATATGGCGATGGTTATCGGCTGTATCGTTTGCGCCGACTGGCTGCAAAAACGCCTCATCTTCCGTTGGCGCACCCATCTGACCGAGCAATTTCAAAAAAACTGGCTCGAAGGCCACAAACACTACCATCTGCGCCTGACAGGCGAACCGGACAACCCCGACCAACGTATCGCCGAAGACATCTACCTGCTTGCCGACAAAAGCATCGGCCTCTTTCGCTCCTTCATCAATAATATTGCCAAATTCAGCGCGTTTGTCGTCGTACTGTGGACGCTCTCCGGCGTACAGACTTTCAACATCGGCGGATACAGCATTACCGTTTACGGCTATCTTGTCTGGGTTGCCCTGATTTATTCCATCTTCAGCACCATCATCGCCCATCTTGTTGGCCGCAAACTAAAAAACCTCAACATCGACCGCCAGCACCGCGAAGCCGACTACCGCGCAGCCCTTTTACGCGTACGCGACCATGCCGAACAAATCGCCTTCTACAACGGCGGCGAAGCCGAAACAGGCCGTCTGAAACAACGTTACCTCCGCATCCGCGACAACTGGCGACGGCTGACCAACTGCGAATTCCGCCAAGAAACCTTTTGGGCGACCTATGTCCGCATCAGCATCTTCATCCCCATCCTCGCCACACTGCCCATGTACCTCGCCAAAACCATGACCTTCGGCGACATAATGCAGACGCGCACATCGTTTGCCCGCGTTCAAGACAGTTTTGGCTGGTTTACTGACGCATACCGCCGCCTGATTGAATGGGCGGCAGTCATCGAACGGCTTTCCGGTTTTCAGACGGCCTTAGAACAAGCAGAACACAAAAGCACCGTCCTTCAGCCACACCAAGCAGATTTGCCGCATCATCGCGGCAAGGCAGTCCTGCACAACCTTACCGTCCACACCCAAACCGGCACCCCCATGCTCTCCGGCATCAACCTCGAAGCTCATGCCCCTGAATGGCTATTGCTCGAGGGCAAAAGCGGCATCGGCAAATCTACGCTGTTGCGCGTGCTGGCCGGTTTATGGCCGTATTATCACGGCAGTTTTTCCCTCGAAGGCAACCGCCTGTTTTTCCCGCAACACCCTTACCTGCCTGCGGACACATTGCGTCAAACAGTCAGCTATCCCTATACTGCCTGCCAAGACGACCATTTGATTCAAACCGTTTTGAAACAAGTTGGCTTAAGCAATCCCGCGGGGAGACTGCACACGTTGATGAACGATTTGGACACTTCATACGAATGGCACGGCATCCTCTCCGGCGGCGAACAGCAACGCCTCAGCCTTGCACGCGCACTGTTGCACAAACCGCAAATCCTGTTCCTAGATGAAGCCACCAACCAGCTTGATGACGAATCTGCCCTGATGTTGATGCAGACCCTCAAGCAACATTTGCCCGATACTTTGGTCATCGGCATCAGCCACCAACCCAAGATTCAAGCCCTGTTTGATAGTTCCCTGAATTTGAATGAAAAAATTATTTAAATGTTAAAATGTGCAAAGCACTTGCTTTCAACTCTAACAAGGGATATAGTGCCAAGTAACTAGTTCTTATTGATGAGAGCTACTCCTTGGATACTTGCCTCCGGTCCTCCAACCCGGGGGCATTTTTTTACATTTTTATTGTGTATTCGTATGGATAGGATAAAGACGAAACACCCACCACAAATCAACAGACAAATCGAACCGCAAACTGCGTTTTCCAAACGCTCAGGCCGTCTGAAACCCGCTATCGAATATTATTCATGCCATATTTCAGACGGCCTGTTTAACCCTCTATTGCAAAGCTTGGCACAAGCACCGCTGACCGACGGCAATTAATTACTATATAATCAAACGCATTGTTACCCCTACAAAGGAGCCACACCATGACCACAAAAATTAAAATTGGTATCGTCGGTGCAACCGGTTACACAGGCGTTGAATTGTTGCGCCTGCTCAGCAGCCACCCCAACGCAGAAGTCACTGCCGTCACCAGCCGAAGCGAAGCCGGTATTGCGGTTGCCGACTACTTCCCCAGCCTGCGCGGCATTTACGACCTTGCATTCCAAACGCCCGAAGATGCCGGACTTGACCATTGCGACCTCGTGTTCTTTGCCACGCCCAACGGCGTGGCCATGAAAGAAGCACCGTCCCTTATCGAAAAAGGCGTACTCGTGATTGACCTGTCTGCCGACTTCCGCATCCGCGACATCCCCACATGGGAACAATGGTACAAAATGACCCATGCCGCGCCGCAACTCGTTTCCCAAGCAGTGTACGGTTTGTGCGAACTTCACAAAGACGACATCGCCAAAGCCATGCTGGTGGCCAATCCGGGTTGCTACCCTACCTGCGTTTCTCTGCCCTTATTGCCACTGCTTCAAGCTGGCCGTCTGAAGGCCAATGCGCCGCTGATTGCCGACTGTAAATCCGGTGTTTCCGGTGCGGGTCGCAAAGCCAGCACCCATGCCCTATTGTGCGAAGCAGGCGACAACTTCAAAGCCTACGGCGTCGGCGGCCACCGCCATCTGCCTGAAATCCGACAAACCCTGTCCGGACTGCAAGACCATGTTTCAGACGGCCTGATTTTCGTACCACACCTTGTTCCGATGATACGCGGCATGCATGCCACCCTGTATCTGCACCTGCAAGAACATACCGATCCTGAAGCCTTACTGCGCGAATACTACCGCAACAGTCCTTTTGTCGATGTCCTGCCTTCAGGTTCGACACCTGAAACCCGCAGCGTGCGCGGTGCCAACCTTTGCCGTATCAGCGTTCAAAGAGCACCCGATCAAGACGATGTGTGGATTGTTCTTTCCGTCATCGACAACTTGGTTAAAGGCGCAGCCGGTCAAGCCGTGCAGAATATGAACATTATGTTCGGCCTGCCCGAAACCACCGGCCTGACTAATGCCCCTTTGATGCCTTAAGTCATCTTTATTGCAGGTACAAAGTCATCACAAACATAAGGCCGTCTGAAACAATGGTTTTCAGACGGCCTTTATTAATTCATACGCAAACATCACTCATACACCACGCCGGCAAGCATTTCTTCTTCATTCAAGTTGCCGTACTGTTGCTCCCAATCGTGGGTAGCCTCCACCATATCGCATTCTTTGGCAAAAGCCAGCAGCCTGCCGTCCATCTGATCCAAACTCAAGCTGCCAAAGCGTTCGCATTCCGAAGCCGTCAAATTACCGTCCGCTTCATGTGCTTCCGAAGATCCGAAAGGCAGGGCAAAAAAACCCAGTACCAACGCCAGTAGCACCCAAAAAATATTTTTACGCGAACGAGTCATTTCACACCTCTCATCATAATCATATAGCAGGTTTAAATCAGAAAAACTAAACTAAATAAAATTAAACTAAGAAAAATCGAATAGAAAATTAGAAATATCGATTTATCTAAGACAAAACGAATAATACTAAGGAAAAATAAAATATGCAATACTTTTTCTTAGATTGAGTAATTTTTTTCTTACAATTTTATAAAAACTAAGGTAAAATACACTCAAATCGCCCAAACCATATAAAAAACATACCTCCATAAAGGCATAAACATGGATACCTTTAAAGACCGCCTGGCTTTCTTATGGAAAGATGAAGCCCGCCAAGCCAAAATCGCCGCCGACATTGATATGACCATCGCCGGATTCAGCCGTATCTGGAACGAAGGCGGCCTGCCAAAATCGGAAACGCTAAAAAAAATCAAACAACTTAAAGGCTGCAGCATAGACTGGCTTTTGACAGGCGAAGGTTCCCCCTTCCCCGATTCCGAAGCCCCAAAAGCCACGGCAACCGACACACTGGGCAACCCTGTCGATATAGACGAATTTGTCTTTGTGCCGCGTTACGACATCCAGGCCGCGGCCGGACACGGCCAGCTCGTCGGCAACGAACAGCCAATGTTCGCCATGGCGTTCCGACGCTATTGGATTGAAAATTATGTGACGCGCGACATCAAAAACCTTTCCGTTATCTCAGTCAAAGGCGACTCGATGGAAGGCGTGCTGAATGATGGCGACACCATCCTCATCAATCACGGACAAACCACGCCGCGCGACGGCCTCTATGTTTTACGCCTTAACGAAAACCTTTTGGTCAAACGCCTGCAACTGATACCCGGCGGCATCGTCAACGTCATTTCCGCCAACGAAGCCTACCCTACTTTTGAAATCGACTTGAAAAACCCGACCGACGACGTTGCCATCATCGGCCGTGTAGAATGGTTTGGCAGAAGCATCTAAATCTGACATACTGGTGCTTGAAATTTCTGCCATGCCCTCCATGTAAGCTGGCAGACCCTGTCTGCACAAACTTGCCTTGACTAACGGTTTGCGCGACAATAGTAAAAATATTCATATAAAAGGAATCACATCATGTCAGACGAAAGCCCTATTATCTTTACTGACAGCTGCTGCACCAAAGTTGCCGACCTGATTGCCGAAGAGAACAATCCCGATTTGAAATTGCGCGTATTCGTCAACGGCGGCGGTTGCTCCGGCTTCCAATACGGTTTTACCTTTGACGAAATCAAAAATGACGACGATTTTGAAATCCAGAAAAACGGCCTGACGTTCTTGGTTGACCCGATGAGCTACCAATATTTGGTTGGTGCGGAAATCGACTACACCGAAAGCCTGCAAGGTTCTCAATTCGTCATCCGCAATCCGAATGCAGAGACAACTTGCGGTTGCGGTTCGTCCTTCTCCGTATAAACAATCCGTTTTTGCCACAAAAACAGGCCGTCTGTATCTTCAGACGGCCTTTTGTGTGAATTTATTTTAAACAATTTTAGATTTACTTTATAATAATAATATCGGGCGTGAATATTTACTCTACAATAGACATAACATTGGACATGTATGTTTCCATATAAATAAAAAATTATTGTCCAGCCGATTAACGACACAAAGGCAAACCGTACCTGGTCTGCCTGAGACTGCAGCCTCTGTTTTGGCTCGTATCATAAGCCAAAACAGCTCAAACACAATAACAAAACCTTAGGCTAAACCCATTTGGTTGACGCAGTCGAAATACTCATGGGATATCAATGAGCAAACAAGAAAAATTTTTCGACGTATACGTTTCCTATCCGCCGAACACGGATAGGGAGCTCATCCACGCCTGCCTGTATGAGAACCTGCCCGAAAACGAAGTCGAGAGCCTGATTCAAGCCTTGGCTGAGCGTCCACAAGCGATTGTGGCCGAAAAATGTACCCAAGATGAGCGCGAAAATGCGCAGCATTACTTCAGCTATTTGGGTTTGGACGTGATCGTCCGTCAGTCTATGGAATTGGAAGCAGTTGAAGAAGAAACTATGTCGGCAGCCAATACTCCCGACCCTATCCAATGCCCCGTCTGCATGACGATTATTGACGAACTAGATGCACAGGAATGTAAAACCTGCCACTTTGATTTGACAGAAAAAAATGAGCTGGCCATCCAGCGTAAGCGCATTGAATGGCAGGAAAAAATCTCTTTCGAGCATAAAAAACAAACCGAAATTGCCCACAAGCTCAAATACGAGCGCGAGCAGGAAGAGAAAAAGCTGCGCAAGAAAATCCGTGCCGAGTTGGAATCCCAACTACGCGAAGAGTTAGACCAAAATCCTGAGCTGGCAGCACTTGCAGCGAGGAAGAAAACACAGTTCCTGCTTACAATGGCTATCGTATTCGCCGTTTTGAGCCTGCTTGCACTCGGCTATATAGCTGCAAAATTCTTCTAAACCGATTCAAAAACTTAAGGCCGTCTGAAAACAGATTTTCAGACGGCCTTTTATTTCCTTATTGATTGAACCATTTCAATCAAGCCTCTTGCACATCAACGTCCACCGACCATCGGATTTTACCGTCGCGGTTTTGCTGCAACACCTGCACCCACAAACTCACGGCACGGTGCAAATCTTGTCGGGATGTCGATTCGAGGAAAACTTGCGCACGTTCGCGTTCGGCAAGGCGCACCATCAGCATGGGGGCTGCACCAAACTGGGAGACACTTTCGGGCAAAAGCGGAGCGAGGGTTTCTTTGGCGGCGTTGAGAAATTCCATCGCATCGGCAACGCGCGGCGCGTCGGCTCGGACGGCCGTCTGAAAACCGAAAGGTGGCATGGCGAACATTTGCCGCTCGTTCAATTCGTTTTCGGCAAACACGGCGTAGTCCTGCGCTTTGACGGCGGCGAAGACGGGATGTTCGGGCAGTTGGGTCTGTATCAACACCTTGCCGGGTTTGTCGGCTCGCCCCGCCCTGCCGGACACTTGCATCAGCTCGGCGAACAGCCTTTCCGGCGCACGAAAGTCCGCGCTGTACAGGCTGCCGTCGGCGTTCAACACGATCACGAGGTTGAGCCGCGCAAAATCATGGCCTTTGGCGAGCATCTGCGTGCCGACCAGAATGTCGATTTCGTTGTCGGCGATGCGGCGATACAAATCCGCCCAGTCATTTTTGTGCGCGGTGCTGTCCCTATCGACGCGGACGACGGCAGCCTTGGGCAGGAAGGCGCGCAGGGTTTCTTCAACGCGCTGCGTGCCATGGCCGACGGCAGTCAGGTCTTGGTTGCCGCAGTCGGGGCATTTGAACGGGATGGGTTCGCGGTGGTCGCAGTGGTGGCAGCGCAGTTGGCGGGCGCGTTGGTGCAGCACCATCTTGGCGGAGCAGTTCGGGCAGCCGAAGGTATGGCCGCAGTCGCCGCAAAATAATACGGGTGCGAAGCCGCGCCGGTTGAGGTACACCAGCGACATGCCGCCCGCTTCAAAATTCTGTTTCAAAAGCTGCAAGGCTTGCGGCGAGAAGCCGTTGTCGAGTTTCAGACGACCTACGTTGAGGATGTCCACTTGCGACAGTTGCGCGGCGGTATGGGCGCGTTCGGTCAGTTGCAGCAGGCGGTACGCGCCGCTTTGTGCTTTGTGCCAGCTCTCCAAGCTGGGCGTGGCGCTGCCCAACACAACGGGGCAGCCGCTCTGCTTCGCCCGCCACACCGCCAAATCGCGGGCGTGGTAGCGCAATTCGTTGTCTTGCTTGAAAGAGCCGTCGTGTTCCTCATCGACCACAATCAGCCCAACATCATCCATCGGCGTGAACACCGCCAGCCGCGTGCCAATCACCAGCTTCGCCTGCCCCAACATGGCGCGCAAATAATCCTGCGTGCGCCTGCCTGCCGCCATCTGGCTGTGCAACACGGCAGTCGGCACGTCGGCAAAACAGTTTTCCACCCGTTTCAAAAGCTGCGGCGTAAGATTGATTTCGGGCAACAGAAACAACACCTGCCGCCCCTGCGCCAACACTTTCGCCATCGCATCAAAATACACTTCGGTCTTGCCGCTGCCGGTGATGCCGTACAGCAGAAACGGTTGAAAACTGCCGAAGGCCGTCTGAATTTCATCGGAAGCCTTCTGCTGGTCGGCATTCAACACAAATTCAGAGTGCGAAGCCTGCCCGTGGTACGACCTTAAAACGGGTTTCGCCGCTTCCGTCGTTTCAATCCAACCCTGTTCCGCCCAATCTTCGATTAATTTCGCCGCATGCGCGTTCACCTGCTTCAACGCCGCCATCGTCATCCCGCCCGACAGCAGCGCGTCCCACAAAGCCGCTTTTTTGTTGAACCGCGCCGGCGGCGGCGTTTGCGCCCTGCCCGCTTCGTTCAAAGCATAAAATAGCGGCGGCCGCGGCATTTCCACGGCGCGCGTTTCCTTCAAACCTTGCGGCAATGCGGCAAATACTGCCTGCCCGGTCGGATAGTGGTAATAACGCGACGTAAATGCCAACAAATCACGCCAGCTTTGAGGCAACGGCTTTTCTTCCACAAAGGCCGTCTGAACGCTCAAAATCCGCGCCGTATCCATATCGGGCGCAATATCCGTTTCCCACACAATCCCAACAACGGTTTTATTGCGGAAAGGCACGAGCACCCGCGTTCCCGGAAGAAGCGGCTTAGAATAGGAATAAGTCAAAAGGCCGTCTGAAAGCGGCACGTTTACGGCAATACGGTGGTAGAACATACAAACAAATCAAATTATTTTTTCGTATTTTAACAGCCGAAAGCTATTTTCAGACGATAATTTGAGCCTTAGTACAATGCAGACATGACGGAGGTTTGATACAATGCCTTACTTTCAACACACGCAAGTCTCTCGCATGAAAACCAAGTTAATCAAAATCTTAACACCGTTTGCCGTCCTTCCTTTGTTGGCATGCGGTCAACCTGCCGTATCCAACGCCAACGCGGCGCCTGCTCAGGCTGCCAAAGCGGAAGCGCCTGCCGACAAATCTGTTGCCGCTTCTTTGAAAGCACGTCTGGAAAAAGTCTATGCCGCCCAAGATTTGAAAGTTTTGAGCGTCAGTGAAACACCAATTAAAGGCATTTATGAAGTTGTCGTCAGCGGCAAACAAATCATCTATACCGATGCCAAAGGCGACTATATGCTTGTTGGCGACCTCATCAACGTTAACACGCGCCAAAGCATGACTGAAGAACGCGCCGCCGATTTGAACAAAATCGACTTCGCTTCGCTGCCTTTGGACAAAGCCATCAAAGAAGTTCGCGGCAACGGCAAACTGAAAGTCGCTGTTTTCTCCGATCCGGACTGCCCGTACTGCAAACGCTTAGAGCATGAGTTTGAAAAAATGACCGACATTACGATTTATACCTTCATGATGCCGATTCCAAGCCTGCACCCTGATGCCGCGCGCAAAGCCGAGCTGTTGTGGTGCCAACCTAATCCGACCCAGGCATGGATCGACTGGATGCGTAAAGGCAAACTCCCAAGCGGCAAAGCAAACTGCGAAAACCCTGTTGCAGAAACCACTTCATTGGGCGAACAATTCGGCTTCAACGGTACACCGACCGTGGTCTTCCCTAACGGCCGCAGCCAAAGCGGTTACAGCCCTATGCCTCACCTCAAAGAAATCATCGAGAAAAACCAGTAATACAGGGTTTAAT
Source organism: Neisseria sp. P0020.S005 (assembly GCF_051957055.1). NCBI lineage: Bacteria > Pseudomonadati > Pseudomonadota > Betaproteobacteria > Neisseriales > Neisseriaceae > Neisseria > Neisseria sp. P0020.S005. The sequence goes on from NZ_JBQCWV010000005.1 coordinate 63,891, forward strand.
CTCCATAAAGGACGCTTTACGCGTCCTTTTTTCATGTCGCCCACCATCAAATACTTTCAGACGGCCTCGATACTGACAAGTACAAAAAAGGACGTGTCCAACACGTCCTTTTTTCCTTTACCTTACAGGTAGAATTTTTCAATCACTTTCAGGTTTTCATCCAATTTGTACACCAGCGGCTGACCGGTTGGGATTTCCAAGCCCATGATGTCTTCGTCGGAAATGCCTTCGATGTGTTTGGCCAACGCACGCAGGGAGTTGCCGTGTGCCGCCACCAATACACGTTTGCCGCTCAAGATGGCTGGAGCGATTTGGTCTTCCCAGAAAGGCAGGACGCGCTCGAGGGTAACTTTGAGGTTTTCGCCATCAGGTACGACATCGCTAGGCAGGTTGGCGTAGCGGCGGTCGTTGTGGGCGGAGTGAGGGTCTTTAGGATCCAACAGCGGAGGCAGAGTGTCGTAGCTGCGACGCCAGATGTGGACTTGCTCGTCGCCGTATTTTTCTGCGGTTTGTTTTTTATCCATACCTTGCAGCTGGCCGTAGTGGCGCTCGTTCAAACGCCATGATTTGATTTGTGGAACAAACAGTTGGTCGGATTCTTCCAAAACGATGTTACAGGTTTTGATAGCACGGGTCAGAACGGAGGTAAAGGCGATGTCGAACTCGTAGCCCTTCTCTTTCAGCTTTTTACCTGCTGCGGCGGCTTCTGCCAAACCTTGCTCGCTCAGCTTGACATCGCGCCAGCCGGTGAAAAGGTTTTTCGCGTTCCATTCGCTTTGTCCGTGACGGATGAATACTAATTCCATGATAGTTTGCTCCAATGAAGTTTGGGAAAGGGTATTTATATCACACTTTGCCGCCGCGCTGATAAAGCCGGCGGTTTCTTTTGATATGTTGCAAGTTTGCTTCTAGTCTTCAGACGGCCTTGTCGGAAGGTAAACGTCAAAACGCGTGCTTTTGCCTGTGTATTGATAAGCAGGTTTGCGCCCGTCAAGAAATTCGCCCAAGCGCGGGCGTTTGACAACAATGCGCTTTTTGGCTGTATCCAATGCCGCATCCAACAACTCGGCTTCATCTTGTGCCGCGCCGACCAAATCATGAAAGTAAGCCATTTCTTTTTTCACAGCGGCAGTTTTGCGACGTTCCGGATACATCGGGTCGAGGTACACCACATCGGGCCTGCCTTTTTGCGCGGCCAATTCCTTCATTAAATCAACGGCATTGCCGAAATGCAAAGTAATGCGTTGGGCAATCTCCCGTGTCTCTTCACTTTGCCCTGCCCTATTGAGGCCATCTGAAAGTAGACAGGCGACAGCGGGATTTTGTTCAAAAGTGTGTACATTCAAGCCCAACGAGGCAAGCACAAAACTGTCACGCCCCAGTCCGCCGGTAGCATCCCAGACAGTCGGTTGCGCAGTATGGTTGACTGCTTTGGCAATCAACTCGCCTCCGCCTTTAGTACGCCGGTAATGGGCGGCACCGCCATCAAAATCAACGCGAACACGGCCTTTTTCACCGGCGCGGCACAAGCTGATGCCGCTTTCGTCAGCAATAAGGAAACTGCCTTCCTCAGGCTGCCGGTCGATAACGATCAGCCCGAAAGGCGCGGCAAGGCTGCGAAGTTCGGCAGATGCGGTTTCGTCAAAATAAATCTTGTACATGATGCCCATGTTTCAGGCGGCCTTGAAAACTCAGGCCGTCTGAACGTTTTAATTGATGTCCAAGCGTTCCATGCGGTAGCGCATAGAGCGGAAGCTAATGCCCAAAAGTTTGGCGGCTTGGGTACGGTTGTAACGGGTTTGCTGTAAAGCCTGCTCGATGATGCTGCGTTCCACTTGGTCGAGGTAATCCTGTATCTGCATGGTACGCGGATCAAACGGCGGAATGGGGCTGTGATTGAGCGTAGTTTCACGCGTGTCAGGTTCGGCAATATCGTCAAAGGAGAAGCCGCTGCGTTCAGCCTTAACCTGTGGGGCGTTTTGAATCTGCAAGTCGTCCACTTGTATTACTTGGCCGACCGTCAGTGCGACGGCGCGTTCGAGGATATTTTCCAACTCGCGGAAGTTGCCGGGGTAACTGTAATGCAACAGGGCTTCTTGGGCTTTCGGGCTGAGTTTGTAGGTTTGATTGCCGTGACGGTGTTTATACAGCAGATACAGAATCAGCGCGCCCAAGTCTTCGCGCATTTCGCGCAAAGGCGGCATGTGCAGAGTGACAACGTTGAGGCGGTAATACAAGTCCTGACGGAATGCGCCGCTTTCAACCAAAGCTTCGAGGTTTTTGTGGGTCGCACAAATAATGCGCACATCCACAAAGGTTTCCCGCGCATCACCGATACGGCGCACGGCTTTTTCTTGAATGGCGCGCAGGAGTTTGACCTGCATGGCAAGCGGCAAATCGGCAACTTCGTCAAGGAACAAAGTGCCGCCGTCAGCGTGTTGGAAAAAACCTAAACGGTCTTGATCCGCGCCGGTAAAGCTGCCTTTTTTGTAGCCGAAAAATTCGCTTTCCATCAGATTTTCAGGAATGGCACCGCAGTTGACGGCAATAAACGGTTTGTCGGCGCGGTCGGACAGCTCGTGAATCGTGCGCGCCGCCTGCTCTTTACCCGTACCGGATTCGCCAGAGATATAAACGGGAACAAGGCTGTGAGCCAATCTGCGAATCAGGTGGCGCACTTCGACCATTTGCGGCGAAGTACCCAACAGGCGTGGCATATCATCGTCGCCTTTCAGGATAGGCTCTTCTTGCAAAGCAGGATTGATGTTGCCGGTTGAAAACCGCTCTTTTAAGGAATTGAGCCCTTCCGGAACAGTCAAAGGCCGGTTAAATTCACTCTGTACGCTCTTAGGAGGCGTAACGACAGGCTTAGCCGGCTGAGGTTCGGGTTTATACAGGGCGGCAGAAACAGGCGCAGGCTGCGATTTGACTTTTTCAGACGGCGTGGGTTCGGCAGTATTGTCTGAAACCGACACTGCCGATTTAACCAATGAACGCAACTGCGACAGCGTAATCGGTTTTTGCAGATAATCAAACGCCCCTGCTTTCAAGGCTTCAACGGCTTGGTCGGCATTGCCGAAAGCCGTGATCACGGCGACGGGCGTGTCGAGCATCAACTCGTCGATGTATTGGACAACCTCGAGGCCGGAGCCGTCGGGCATACGCATATCGGTCAACACCAGCGAATAATCGTTGTTGTCCAGCTTGTCTTTGGCTTCTTCAACACCAGCCGCAGTATCGACGCGCAGACCCATTTTCATCAGGGTCATTTCCATCAGGTCGCGGATGTCTGCCTCGTCATCGACAACCAAAACCGGCTCTTGCAATTTATTCATCCTGCGCTTGCTCCTTCGGTAAAATCAATTCAAACCCGTTCATTTCAGGGTGATAATGCAGCTGCCCCATATTGGCGTGTGCCAACTCGCGTGCGACGTAAAGCCCCAAGCCGGTGCCTTGTTTTTCGGTGGTGTAAAACGGCTCGAACAGATGATTTCGTACATCGGGCGGCACGCCTTTGCCGTTGTCCGCCACTACGATGGAAATATGCATCCTGCCGCTAGAGCGGATAAGAACGGTAATGGCGTTTTCGTCCTGACGGCTGTGTCGCCAAGCATTGTTACACAAGTTCCACATCACTTGCTGCAAATGCATGGGATCGACCAATACGGTCAGGTTGTTGCCGTCCATATTCATACGCAGACAGCCGATGGCATCGGGATTATTCAAGGTAAATTCCTGCTTGAACTCCAACCAAAATTTCATCAGATTAATCGGCTGGCGGCTGATGTTGTCTCGTTTGTTAAGCAGGGATACGTCTTCCAACATCTTGTCGATGCGTTGGATATTGCTATCGATGATGTTATAGAGCTTGGCCTTGAGCGGATCTGCCTCATCGCCCTCTTGCAACAAATCGCTGGCATGGCGGATGGCAGACATCGGATTGCGGATTTCGTGGGCAAGGTTGGCAGTCAACTGTCCGAGCGAAGTCAGCTTGGTGGACATGGCCTCCGCAGCCACTTCACGCAATGAGCGGACGTACAACATCAGCAGCTCGGTCTGCTCCTGAATCAGCGGAACGGCTCGAACGTGCATGGCGTGTTGGAAAATATGGATATCGGTTTCAAAAGGTTTGTCGGGTTGACGCTGCCAGCGTGCCACCAATTCGCCAAACACGATTTCCTGCTGATCGATAATCAGGCTGGGGAAATAGATTTTTGCCTGCTTGTTAAACAGCCACACGCGTTGGGTCGCATCAATCACCACAACCGCTTCCTGTACGCGGTTCAAAACCAAATGATTCAAGCCGCTGATACGGCGGTAGGCCAGTTGATGACGGCTGGCGGACTCTGTGGCCTGCTCCAGATAACGGGCAGCAAACGATGTCAGCATTGCCACCAGATAGCCTGCGCCGATCAGCATCGAAGAATTCACCATTGATTTTGCGTCCCAATTAAACGAATCGAAACGCATACTGCCGTCTAAAAACAGGTTCAAAATAAACAACATTGCCGTATAACCTGCGTACAGCATGGGGTAATGGCCATAACTGAGCAGACACGACGTGGCGACAAACGGCAAAACCAAAATCCCGAAACCGGAAGCTGTACCGCCGGAGATATACACCAAAACCATCATCATGGTGATGTCGACCACGGCGCTGGCATTGGGCAAATCCAAAGACTGCCACTGCCAGCCCGGACGGAACACGGAAAGCATAATCAGGAAGAAATACAGCGTTACCCAGATATAAAACTCAACGTCCGGCAACGAAACACCAATCAGGTTGCCGCCTGTATAGCTACCGAAAGCGTGCAAAACCAAAAGCGGTAAGACGATGGCTATTCGGGCAATGTTGATTACACCGGGAATCCGCTCCCTCAGATTACCCAGTTCTTGAAGATTGGCTCTGTTCATAAGTGAACCTTTTTTTATTATCATGCAATGTCGTATAAATTTAATTTATTTAGATATATTTGTTCTTGTTTCAGGACAAACTTTTCAGACGGCCTGAGATTTCCAATACCTTGCCTTTTTTACCGCGTTTGCCGTCAATATCGGCAATACGCAGTTTTTCCTGATGTTCTGCACCGCGTCGGCCGACTGATACAACGGTAAATTCAGGAGAAGTCGTCACCATAATGTGTTCCAAAGATGCACCCTCTGCCAACGACATCAGCTGCAAACCGCGGCCTTTAGGCATGACTTTGAGTTCGCCGATGGAAAACGCCAAGAGACGGTGGTCGCTGCTGGCCAGTACGACTTTGCAGTCAGGATTGATCAGCGAAGAAGCATAGACAGCAACCGGAGGCAGGACGGTTTCACCGCTGTCCACGGTCATGACCACTTTACCCGCTTTCACGCGTCCGACCATATCGGCCAACTTGGTGATGAAGCCGTAGCCGCCGCTGCCTGAGAGCAGGTAATGTTGTTCGGGCTGGCCGGTGAGCATGGCGACGGGTTTCGCGCCGTTTTGCAACTCGATTAAGGATGAAACCGGTACGCCGTCGCCGCGTCCTCCGGGAATTTCGGCGGCATCAAGCGTGTAGGTTCTGCCCAGTGAATCGAGGATGACGACGGGTAAAACAGTGCGGCCTTCAAGGGTTTGTTTGAGGCGGTCGCCTTCTTTGAACGCGGTTTGGCTCAAATCAAGGTTGTGTCCGGCACGACTGCGTATCCAGCCTTTTTCCGACAAAATCAGCGTGATCGGCTCATCGGCTGTGGTCTGCGTCAACACGGCGCGTCCGGCTTCTTCCACCAGCGTGCGGCGCGCGTCGCCAAACTGCTTCATGTCCGCCTGCATCTCTTTGATAATCAGCTTGCGTTTTTCGTTTTCGTCGCCCAAAAGAATATTCAGACGACCTTGTTCTTCGCGCAATTCGTTCAATTCTTTTTCGAGTTTGAACCCTTCCAAACGCGCCAACTGACGCAGGCGGATTTCCAAAATGTCTTCGGCTTGGATTTCGGTCAATCCGAACGCCGCCATCAGGTCGGCTTTCGGGTCGTCTGATTCGCGGATGACTTTAATCACTTCGTCAATGTGCAGAAAGACTTTCAGACGGCCTTCAAGGATGTGCAGCCGTTTTTCCACTTGGTTCAAACGGAATTTCAGACGGCGTGTTACGGTCACGACGCGGAAATCCAGCCATTCCTGCAAAATCGTTTTTAGGTTTTTCTGCGCAGGGCGGTTGTCCAGCCCCATCATCACCAAGTTCATGGAGACATTGCCTTCCAGCGAAGTCTGCGCCATCAGCGTGTTGATGAATGTATCGGTATCGATGCGGCTGGATTTTGGTTCAAATACAAGGCGCACAGGATGTTCGCCGTCTGATTCGTCGCGCACGCGGTCGATTAAATCCAGCATCAGCTTTTTGGTGTTGAGCTGGTCTTGGTTGAGCTGCTTCTTGCCTGCTTTCGGTTTCGGGTTGGTTTGTTCTTCGATTTCAGCAAGGATTTTGGCGGAATTGGCGTTCGGTGGCAGTTCGGTCACAATCACGCGCCACTGTCCGCGCGCCAGCTTCTCGATTTCGTAACGTGCACGCACGCGCACGCTGCCCTTGCCGGTTTCGTAAATCCGGTGCAATTCGTCCGCCGGCGTGATGATTTGACCGCCGCCGGCAAAATCGGGCGCAGGGATATACTGCATCAGGTCGGCGGTTTCCAGCGTCGGTTTCTTCAACAACGCAATCGCCGCCTGTGTGACTTCGTTTAAATTGTGCGATGGGATTTCGGTCGCCATACCCACCGCAATGCCCGACGCACCGTTGAGCAACACCATAGGCAGACGGGCGGGCAGGTGTACAGGTTCGTCAAACGCGCCGTCGTAGTTCGGCACAAAATCTACCGTCCCCTGATTGATTTCGGACAACAGCAATTCCGCAATCGGCGTCAGCCGCGCTTCGGTGTAACGCATCGCTGCCGCCCCGTCTCCGTCGCGCGAACCAAAGTTGCCGATGCCGTCGATTAAGGGATAGCGCAAGGTAAAATCCTGCGCCATGCGAACCATCGCTTCATAGGCAGAACTGTCGCCGTGCGGATGGTATTTACCCAAAATCTCGCCGACCACGCGTGCCGATTTCACCGGCTTCGCCCCCGCCGTCAAACCCATATCGCGCATGGCAAACAAAATACGCCGTTGTACAGGCTTTTGGCCGTCTGAAACTTCAGGCAGCGCGCGGCCTTTGACCACGCTCATGGCGTATTCGAGATAGGCGCGTTCGGCGTATTGACCTAACAGCAGGTAGTCTTCACCGACAGGAGATGGACTTGGAGCGGAAATGTGTTCTGTCATCAGAATGGTAAAACGAAATAAATTAAAGAAGGATATTGTAAAGCAAAATCGGTAGTCATAGCCAATTTGAGTGATGAACGGTAGCGCAGCGACAATAAGGCTTTCCGAATCAGGTCAGCAAATGGAATCCGTTTCGACAAAAAAGGCCGTCTGAAACCATTTCATGTTTCAGACGGCCTTTTCATTTTGGTTTTAAATCAAACTTTATTATTCTGCAGTAGCCGGTTTGGCCACAGTTTTAATGGTTAAGGTCAACGCGGCGGCAATGGCCAGGGAAACACCGGCAAAAGTCATCGCGTTGGCAGGGTTTGAACCCAAGAAGGTTTTGTACACCCAGCCGAAAGATACGGTTTCAATCAGCATTGGAATCACAATCATCATGTTCACAATACCCATGTACACGCCGTAACGTTCTTTCGGAATAGAACCGACCACAATCATAAACGGCACGCCCATCATACTTGCCCAACCGACACCGAAACCGATCATCGGAGCAAACATCAGGTATTTATTGCCGATGTGCGGAATGGTGAGCAAGGCCAGAGCGGCAAGGGTTACGGCAAAGGCGTGAACATATTTGGCGGCGTATTTGCGCGCCATCCACATCAGGCCGAAGGCGGAGATAAAGGTTACCACGTTGTAGAAACCGTTTACCAAACCGGTCCATGCAACCGCTTGACTATATGCTTCGGTATTTTCAACAGTCGAATCCCAAACGGATTGGACGATACTGTGGGAAATATATTGCCAGTAGATGAAGAGTGCGTACCATTGGAAGAGATACACCAAGGCCAGTTGCCATAGGGCAGTCGGCATTTCGCGGACAGCAACGATAATATCTTTAACGGCATGGGCCGGACCGCTCGGCTGGGCTTTAATGGCCGCCATTTCTTCAGGGCTGGGCTCGCGTTCGGCCGTTGATAAAACGGTAACCAAAACCGAACCGATGGAACAGACCGCACCAATATAAAACGAACCGAATACCCAATACGGAATGCCCGCTTCGGAAGTTTGTTGCAACCAGCCGATTTGTTGGAAGATATAGAGGGAAACGTTGGCCAGGGTAATGCCCAAGCCGGTAAACACAGACTGCATCAAGAAACCGGTGGATTGCTGGTGTTCAGGAACGGTATCGGCAATAAAGGCACGGAAAGGTTCCATTGCCGTGTTGTTGCTGATGTCCAAGAGCCACAGCAGCAATACGGCCACCCACAAGGCGGTAACGTGCGGATAAATAAAGAGGCAGAGGCTGCAACCGATGGCGCCGATCAAGAAATACGGACGGCGGCGGCCTAATCCCGGCACCCAAGTGCGGTCACTCATCGCACCAATCATCGGCTGCACCAGCAAACCGGTAATCGGACCTGCCATATTCAAAATCGGCAACTGGCTCGGGTCGGCATGAAGAAAGCTGAAAATCGGGTTAATCGCAGTTTGCTGCAACCCGAAACTATATTGAATACCGAAGAAACCGAAGTTCATCAGCATAATCTGGCGAAGTGTCATCGCCACTTGTGGGGAGATTTTCATAGGAAGGCTACTCCTGGGTAATAAACTATGGAAACAACAAACTCCAATTTCAGCGGTATGACGCTTTTATTGTATTTGGGCTGCCCTTTTTACTGAGGCAACTCCGTTTTCAGACGGCCTTTATTTTGACCGTTTACATGAATCTTATTTTGATGTGTGTTTGTGTTGTTTAAAGCTTATTATTTTCAGGTCGTCTGAAACTATTTATTAATCACAGACTGACGCCAGATGGTTTCCCCAACGACCTTGACTGGCTGAACCGCACCGGTCGGGTGTTCAATGTATTGAAACAGCAAATCCGCCGCCATTTCGCCCATGCGCAGATACGGCAGCTCGGTACTGGTCAACGGCGGAAACAGCGTCTCCGCAATCGCGCTGTGGTTATCATAGCCGGCAACCGAAACTTGCTCGGGAACCCGCATGCCGCGCGTCCTCAAAATCCCGTACACGCGCACTGCCATTTCGTCATTGCCGCAACAAATTACCGTCGGCGGAAGCGGCAAAGACAGCAGCTTCAAAATAGCCGAAATCAAAGACCCGCTGTCGTTACTGAAGTCAGGATAGCCAGTTTGCACCAAATCAGGATCGAAGACAATATCCGCATCAGCCAAAGCACGGCGGTATCCGGCTAATCTCAATCTTGTCGCTTCCACTCCCGGCTGCAAAGTCACATAAGCAATCCGTTTGTGTCCGCTTTGGATAATCCGGCGCACCAAGCCATACTGCCCTGCTTCGTCGTCCGGCAAAACCGCAGGCGTACCCGCCAAATCAAAACAGTTGACCAACACCATCGGACAACGGTTGGGCACTTCCGGCAGCAATACTTCCTGATGGAAACCTGCCACATATAAAATCCCCTCGGCACGATGCTCCATAAAGGTACGAATCAGCGGCTCCATCTGACCGGGCTGACCCGGCTTGTTGTCGATGTCGGCAATCATCAAAATCTTGCCTTGTGCGCGAATCCGCTGCTGAATGCCCTTAATCAAGAACATATCCGGAATGCCGTGTCCGCCCGTATTCTCGCCTGTCCGCGAAATGGCGCCGGTAATCAGACCGACCAATCCGGAACGGTGTGACCGCATAATCCGCGCCGCAGAAGACGGGATATAGCCCAAAGCAGCAATCGCTGTTTCTACTTTGGAACGAGTTTTATCACTGACCGGCGCATCGCCGTTAATTACCCGGCTGACCGTCTTGGGAGATACACCGGCATAAGCAGCAACATCATAAATTGTAGCCATCTTACGGACCCGCCCCGACAAGATTTCAATAATGTTACATAGGATAACACAGCAGACATCGGTGTCATACCCCCTTTTTTACAGAAACTTGATGATAATCAACCGTTTCTATTGCATTTTGCATACACTTCTTAAGCAAAACCGACCCTACCACCTCCCAAAAATTGTCCAAATTTGTTAAACTACAAACAACTATAAAAAGCAGAAAATAGATACCCTGCTTGTTTACCGTTACATACTAAGGAAAAACAAGATGTCCTCATACTCAGACGCATGGCAGGCCTTGGAAGCCCATCATGCCGATACTCAACGTGTCACCCTGCGCGAACGCTTCGACGCAGATGCCGAACGTTTCAATAATATGCACGAAATTCTGCACGGTTTGTTATTTGATTACAGCAAAAACCGCCTAGATGAGAACACCCTTGATTTATTATGCCAACTGGCCGAAGCAGCCGATTTGCCACAATATATGCAGACCATGAGCAGCGGTGAAAAAATCAACACCAGCGAGCACCGCGCCGTTCTCCACACTGCCCTACGCCTGCCTGCCAATGCCAGACCTGTTTACGTTGACGGCGAAAACATCGTGTCCAAAGTTCATCACGAACTCAACCGCACCCTCGAATTCGCACGCCAACTTTTAGACGGTACCCACGCAGGCATTACCGGCAAACCGATTACCGACTTGGTTCACATCGGTATCGGCGGCTCCGATTTAGGCCCGCGCATGGCCACACAGGCGCTGCAACCCTATTGGCAAAACATCCGCGTCCACTTTGTCAGCAACTCCGATGATGCCGACCTGACTCAAACCCTTCTCGGCCTCAATCCCGAGACCACCGTATTCAGCATTGCAAGCAAATCATTCCGTACGCCGGAAACCCTGCTCAATGCCTATGCGGCGCGTACTTGGTACCGCGATGCAGGCTTGCCCGATTCCGGCATCTACCGCCACTTCTGTGCCATTTCCGCCGATGTGGCCGCAGCCCAAAACTTCGGCATCTCCCCCGACAAAGTCTTCGCCATGTCCGACTGGGTCGGTGGACGCTATTCCGTCTGGTCGCCCATCGGCCTCCCGCTGATGGTTGCCGTCGGCGAAAAAGCGTTCCGCAAAATGCTGGCCGGCGCACACGCGATGGATACCCATTTCTTCGAAACACCATTCCGCCGCAACATTCCCGTCCTGATGGCGCTCATCAATGTTTGGTACAACAACTTCCAACATTCAGACGGCCAAACCGTTGTCCCATACAGCCACAACATGCGCCTCTTTACCCCGTGGCTCAACCAGCTCGATATGGAAAGCCTCGGCAAACAGCGTACTTCAGACGGCCAACCCGTTTCCTGCACCACCGGCGGCATTGTCTTTGGTGATGAAGGCGTCAACTGCCAACATGCCTACTTCCAGCTTCTGCACCAAGGTACGCGTCTGATTCCGGTTGATTTCATCGTCCCCATGACCACAGTCTACGGCAACCACCGCCAACACCGCTTCACCGTTGCCAATGCCTTCGCCCAAGCCGAAGCACTGATGAAAGGCAAAACCTTAGACGAAGTGCAAATCGAATTGGCCGCCCTGCCCCAAGACGAACGCGACCGCCTTGCACCGCAAAAAGAATTCCCCGGCAACCGTCCGAGCAACAGCCTGCTCATCGACAGCCTGACGCCTTTCAACCTCGGCATGCTGATGGCTGCTTACGAACATCGTACTTTCGTTCAAGGCGTGATTTGGCGTATCAACCCCTTCGACCAATGGGGCGTGGAATACGGTAAAGAGCTGGCCAAAACCATCGAACCCGAACTCGAACGCGGCACGCCTGCACACGACAGCTCCACCAACGGTCTGATCGCCTTCTACCGCAACTGCAACGCAAGATCGTAGGCCGTCTGAAAATAAAATGCCCGTAAGACAAGCATATCTGCCTGTCTTACGGGCATTTCAAAACCTAATCGGCAGTAAGAATGAACCGTTATTGTTGAAAAATCTACTGGTTAACTTCAATCAGGGAAAGCATGAAGAAGTTAGGAAGTTGGTTGGAAAGTTGATTAGGGTAGATTTTATTCAAATGAAAGACTAGGCTATGAAATCAAAATTTGTGTATAAGTTACTGGTAATTTCAAAGTACCTGTATATTTTAATTTGTATATCAATACCAATCGTTTTTATTTATGAAAGCTACCAAGGAGATAATGTTGATTTTATGATTTATATTCATGCTTTTATTATTTTTTCCATATTGGGTGTATTGGCTCAATATTCTACATCTAATTTTTTTGAAAAGGAAAAATAACATGATTGAACTATCCATTGAGGATCTGGAACTAATTTATGGAGGAGGCTTAGGAGAGAGAATCCTTCAAGGAGGAGCAAATGGTGCATAAATAGGATGCAGGTATTGGTCTGGGTGTCGGTATAGCTTTTGGCAGTATTCCTGCCGGACCAGCTATTATGGTCGGTGGCACAATTGGTGCTGCTGTTGGTGCTGCAACTGGTATGGGTGTTGCAGCATATGAGTATTACCAAGAAACTCAGCCTAAAGGGACAGTAACGGTCGGTCCGATTTCTGCTTTTGCTGTGGACAAATCAGGAAACGGCTACACTGACGGCACAAATTACCACTGATATTTCTCATCGTTCAAACGATCTCTAGGGGTCGTCTGAAACTTTCTTAACTTCAATTTTATGAATACACCCAAGCAATCCTTCTTCCGTCCTGAAGTCTCCGTTGCCCACCAGACCAGTTGTTCCAACAAAAGGCCGTCTGAAACTTAATTTGTCAAAGTTTCAGACGGCCTTTATTCAATAAAGATAGCAGAAGCTCATTCGCCATATCCCCCATCTTTGCTACAATATCCCTTTTCTTTTTTATTGATTCCACTATGACAACCGCACCCCAACCCAGCACTTGGCGCAAGATTTTTTCGCGCAAAATGCTGATTTGTATCTTTACAGGCTTCACTTCGGGGCTGCCGCTTTATTTTCTGATCAACCTGATTCCGGCATGGTTGCGCAGCGAACATGTTGATTTGAAAACCATCGGCCTGATGGCACTTATCGGACTGCCTTTCACTTGGAAATTTATCTGGTCTCCCGTCATTGATTTGGTCAGATTACCTTTTTTAGGACGGCGACGCGGTTGGATGCTGGTTACGCAAATTGGTTTGCTGCTGACCTTGCTCGTTTACGCCTTCCTAAATCCTGCTCAGCATTTATATGTAATTATGGGCTTATCATTGGTGGTCGCCTTTTTTTCTGCCAGCCAAGATATTGTATTGGATGCATTTCGCCGCGAAATTTTGTCAGATGAAGAATTAGGCTTAGGCAACTCTATCCACGTCAATGCCTACCGTATCGCCGCTTTGGTACCCGGCTCGCTCAGCTTAATCTTGGCCGACTTGATGCCTTGGCACAACGTATTCATCATTACTGCACTATTTATGCTGCCCGGTCTGCTGATGACCCTGTTTTTAGCCAAAGAGCCTGACATTCCACCATCTGTGTCGCGTACATTTGCCCAAACAGTCTCTGACCCTTTCAGTGAGTTCTTCTCCCGCAAAGGAATCAAACAGGCCATATTGGTATTGCTGTTTATCTTTCTCTACAAACTGGGCGACAGCATGGCCACTTCTTTGGCTACACCTTTTTATCTGGACATGGGCTTCAGCAAAACCGACATCGGCCTCATTGCCAAAAATGCCGGTTTATGGCCTGCTGTCATTGCCGGTATTGTAGGCGGTATTTGGATGATAAAGCTCGGTATCAATAGAGCTTTGTGGATTTTCGGCGTGGCGCAATGGGTTACTATTCTAGGCTTTGCCTGGTTAGCAAATTTTGGCAAGTTTGAAACCATCACACTGACAGAGCAAATGATGCTTGCGGCCGTGATTGGTGCAGAAGCAGCGGGCGTAGGCTTGGGTACGGCGGCATTTGTCGCCTATATGGCCCGTGAAACCAATCCTGCTTTCACGGCCACACAATTGGCCCTCTTTACCAGCCTGTCAGCCGTTCCCCGTACATTTATCAATGCTTCGGCAGGCTATCTGATTGAAGCGATGGGTTACTTCAATTTCTACTGGCTGTGTTTCGCTTTGGGCATACCGGGCATGTTGTTGCTGTTTAAAGTGGCACCATGGAATGGCGAAAAAGTGAGTAACTAGATTACCAGTCTAAAACTTCTAGCAAAACAAAAGGCCGTCTGAATATTCAGACGGCCTTTATCATACAAAAACTTTATTCGGCAGCAGGTTTGACAGTACTGCGGACATCGCCGCTTTTTTCTTTATGTTTCAAAACAGCGCGGTCAAGTTTGTCCATCAAAACATCAATCGCGGCATACATATCCTGTTCAATCGCTTCAACGTGCAAATCTTTGCCTGCCAAATGCACATCGGCTTCGGCTTTTTGATTGACTTTTTCCACCGAGAGTGTAATGGTCACGGAGATGATGTTGTCGGCGTGGCGATTGATTCGTGCCAACTTGTCGGAAACATAGTTTTTGATGGCTTCGGTAACATCAAAATTCAGACCGGTGATTTTCAGATTCATGATACAGCTCCTTCGGTTGATTAGTCCGTCAAAACGGATCGGAATATATCTACTCGGTAAATTTTCGTTTGTGTGCCGGTGGTATGTCTAATGATTCTCTATATTTTGCAACTGTACGTCTGGCGATTTCAATGCCGCGTTGTTTTAATAATTTAACGAGGGTCTCGTCCGAATAGGGTTTGCTGCTGTCTTCACTTTCAATCAGCTGGCTCAATACGGCTTTGATTGCGCCTTGGCTGAACCCTTCGCCGTCATCATCAGCATTCACTGCCTGTGTGAAGAAATAGCGTAACGCAAACAGGCCACGCGGGCAAGACAAATATTTCTGGTTGGCAGCGCGCGAAATAGTGCTTTCCGCCAAACCCAATTCGGCGGCGGCATCTTTCATCAGCATGGGCGACAGGCCGATTTCGCCGAAGATGAAAAAATCTTCCTGATTTTTGACAATATACTCGGCAAGGCGGAGGACTGTGCTTTTGCGCAGTTCCAAAGAATCAATGCGCTGTTTGGCTTCACTGATTTTTTCCTTCCACTTCGGCGCGCCCTCTTCCACCGATTTCATCAGGTCGCAATATTCCTGATTGAGCTGCAGCTTCGGCCAAGCCGCCTCGTTGCTGATGACTTCCCAGCCGTCCTTGCCCTCTTTGACCCAAACGTCAGGCTGAATATAAGGTGTAGGCGTGGCAGAGGCGAAACCGTAGGCCGGATAGGGATTGAGCCCGGCAATCATATCGAGCGCGGCTTCTATGGTTTCGCTGTCGGTATCGGGATAGAGTTTGCGGAAACGCAGAACGTTTTGTTTGCGGTTTTTGCCTAACTCTTGAAGCGAACTTTGCACCAAATGCGCGGCCATTTGCCGTGCAGGAGAAGCCGGCAAACGCATCAGCTGCAGCATGAGCGACTCGGTCAAATCGGCCGCCGCCACGCCGGGCGGCTCAAAGGTTTGCAATACATCCAGCGCATTTTGCAGGGCGTCTTCGTCCAACATCCATTCTAACGGCGTGTGGTCGATGATTTCTTCGAGGCTGTCGGTGAGGTAGCCTTGTTCATCCAAAAAATCAATCAAAACGTGAACATAGGCCGCTTCCACTTGCGAGAGCGGATGCTCGCACACTTGGGCATGCAGATAGTGTTTGAAATCCTCTTCTTCGGCGATGTTACTCCAAATATCTTCGGCATCATCGCCGCTCAACTGCTGACCTGCACGCGGCATGGTGATGGCACGGTTGAGCCCACTATCGGCAAACTCATCGGTTTCCGGACGTTCAAGCAGAGGATTGTCTAATAACCAGTCTTCCACTTCGCGCTCAAGCTCAAGACCCGACATCTGCAAGATGCGCAGAGACTGCTGCAGCCGCTGGTTGAGCTGCTGGGTCTGTTTGAGTTTAAGGACGAGTGAAGACATAGCGTTTTTTCGAAGTGTATGGATAGTTTTTCAGACGGCCTTTATACGGAGGGCCGTCTGAAAAACTAGGTTATCGTATTATATTTGTATTCTTAGTAATTATTTCAATATTTACAGATACCCTCAATTGAAATGAGAGCCTCGTGTGAAACCGGTTTTACGATTGCCGTCAAATATGCATTCAATATTTGAAATTTTCACCCAAGTAAACCGAACGGACTTGTTCATTGTTGACCAAATCATCCGGCTTGCCCGAAGCCAATACCGTACCATCACTGATGATGTAGGCACGGTCGCAGATGCTGAGGGTTTCGCGCACGTTGTGGTCGGTAATCAATACGCCGATACCGCGTGATTTGAGGAACTCGATGATTTTCTGAATATCGATGACGGCAATCGGGTCAACGCCGGCAAAAGGTTCGTCCAACAAAATGAAACGCGGCTGCATGGCCAGCACGCGTGCGATTTCGACACGGCGGCGTTCGCCACCGGACAAAGACGGCGCAGGGTTGTTGCGCAGGCGCTCGATATTCAAATCTGCCAACAGTTTTTCAAGTTCAGCATCGATGCGGCTTTTGTCCTTCATGCTGATTTCCAAAATGGCGCGGATATTTTGTTCCACGGTCATTTTGCGGAAAATCGAGGCTTCCTGCGGCAGATAGCCGACGCCGAGGCGGGCGCGTTCGTGAATGGGCAGGTGACGCAACTCTTGGCCGTCCAGCATCACGCTGCCTGCATCGGCGGCAATCAGGCCGACAATCATGTAAAAGCTGGTGGTCTTACCCGCGCCGTTGGGGCCGAGCAGGCCGATGACTTCGCCGCTTTCGATTTCAAGGGAGAAGCTTTTGACGACTTGGCGTTTTTTGAAACTTTTTTGCAGGTTTTGAACCACAAGACGGCTGTTGTTTGCGCTCATATTCTATTGACTTTCGATATTGACCTCAGGCCGTCTGAACCTTTTTCAGACGGCCTTTTTGTGTGTTTTCTTATTTGTTTTTCTGCGTGCTGGACGGCTGGATGACAACGCTGACGCGGCCGGATTTCGCAGCGGATTTCACACCGGATTTGGCACTGCCGTTAATGGTGTAAACCTCGGTTTTGGTGTTGTAAGTGATGACCGCACCTTCGGCTACATCGCCGCCTCGCTGTACTTTGGCATTACCGGTCAGGGTAACCAGACTGGCTGCGGAAGAATACGTGACGGTATTGGCTTGGCCGTTGACCACGCCTTTACCGCCGTCCAACTCTTGGCTGAATTTGACGGGAGAGCCGGTGGCTTTCATCAACTGCTCGCTTTTGTCGTTGCGCGAAACGGTCACGCTGCCGGCACGGATATTGAGCGTGCCTTGTTTGATGATGACGTTGCCGGAAAAGGTGGTGCTTTGGTTGTTTTGGTCAAGCGAGCCTTGGTCGGCTTCGATTTGAATCGGCTGCTTGCTGTCGCTTTGCAGGGCAAAGGCCGGGCTAGCGGCAAAAACGGCAACAAGGGCTAAGGTTTTACAAATTTTTT
This sequence comes from Neisseria sp. P0020.S005, assembly GCF_051957055.1. NCBI lineage: Bacteria > Pseudomonadati > Pseudomonadota > Betaproteobacteria > Neisseriales > Neisseriaceae > Neisseria > Neisseria sp. P0020.S005. Next base: position 81,417 of record NZ_JBQCWV010000005.1, read on the forward strand.
GTATCATAAATTGTGGCTTTCACTTTGGAAGGGAAATTCAGCAAACCGGTTTTGTGGTCATAAGTCATGCCGTTTGCCTGACCGCCAGACTGTCCGTATTGGAAAGTAACGGGACTGTCGGTATGGGCGTATTGCGCTTCGGTATCGACATTCAAGCGTTCGGTTTTGACGATGCCGGCCAAACGCTTGGTATCTGCCGCTTTGTTTAAGACGACATTTTGTTCAAAAACGACTTTCTTGTTTTGAATATTGTACGCAGCCTTGTCGCTGCCGACTTCGTACAGCAGGCTGCCGTCGCGGTAAAACGAAAGGTGTGGTTTATCCAAATGCACATCCGCGCTATTCGGATATTGGACGGCATCGGCCGCGCTCAGGTTTTCTTTCAGACGGCCTTCTTGGTCAAAACGTTTGCCGTTGATGCCTTTCATCGAATATTGCGGCTCATTCGGATTGAGGACGACTTCTTCGACCTGCACTTCGCTGATGCGGCCGAGCCATGCCGCCAGTGCTCCGAGTGAAACGGCCAACACCAGCGGAAAAGCGATTCCGTAACGCCATCTGATTTTCATCGTACATACTCTTTCAAAGCAGGTTCAAGCGTACCTTGCGCCTGCATAATCAAATCGCACACTTCACGCACCGCGCCTGCGCCGCCGGAACGTCGGGTTACATAATGGGCGTATTGCAAAGTAAACCAATGCGCTTCAGGGACGGCGACCGCTAATCCGCAACGCACCATCACGGGCAAATCGACAACATCGTCGCCGACAAAGGCGCACTCATACTCCTCCACACCGGCCTGTTCGCGTAATTGGGCATAGGCGGCACGTTTGTCGTGAATGCCTTTGAAGTAATAGTTGATACCGAGCTGCTTCACGCGGATACTGACGGAAGGCGCATCACGGCCGGTAATAATTGCAGTTTGCACACCGCTGGCCTGAAGCATTTTCAAACCGTGTCCGTCCAAAGTGTGGAACGATTTGATTTCTTCGCCGTTGTCACGGATAAAAATGCGGCCGTCGGTCAAAACGCCGTCCACATCCAGTATCAGCAGTTTGATATCTAAAGCGCGTTGTTGCAGGTCGGAAGAGAGGTTTTGCATAAGGTTTCCTTATTTCAGACGGCCTATTCTAGCATAAGGCCGTCTGAAAACGTTTTTGCCGTCGATTCAGACAATTCGTGCCATCAATAAATCGTGCATATTCAGCGCGCCAATCAGTACGCCGTTTTCTTCGACCACCAGCAAACCGTTCACATGGCCGCTTTGCATGGCTTTCAAGGCTTCAGTGGCAAGGCGGTCGGCGGAAATGGTTTTCGGCGAAGCGTGCATGATGTCGTCCACTTTTAAACCGGCAAAGCTGTCGCGTTCTTGAAACAGACGGCGCAAATCGCCATCGGTAAATACGCCTTTCAGACGGCCTTCGGCATCGGTTACCGCCAACATGCCCAAGCCTTTTTCACTCATGCGGACAATGGCTTCTTTCAACGGCGTGCCCAACAAAACGGCAGGCAAGGCTTCTTCTTTGTGCATGATATCCGCCACGCGCAGCAACAGGCGTTTGCCCAGGCTACCGGCCGGATGGCTTAAAGCAAAATCATCCGGCGTAAACGCACGCGCCTGCAGCAATACCACCGCCAGCGCATCGCCCAAGGCCATTACGGCAGTCGTACTGGAAGTCGGCGCAAGGCCGAGCGGGCACGCCTCTTTGGAAACCGCCGCGGTAATGTGAATATCGGCATGTCGTGCCATGGTCGAAGTCGGATGGGCAGTGATGCAGATGAGCGTGATGTTTTTGCGTTTCAACGCCGGAATAATCGCTGCAATTTCATCGCTTTCGCCGGAATTGGAAATGGCAACCACGACATCGTGGTCCACAATCATGCCCAAATCGCCGTGCGCCGCTTCGGCAGGATGGACGAAAAACGCAGGCGTGCCGGTCGAAGCCATGGTTGCCGCCATTTTGCGGCCGATGTGTCCGGACTTACCCATGCCGGTAATGACGACCCTGCCCTTGCAGTGCAACAACGCTTCCGCCGCACGGACAAAATCATGGTTCAAAGCCGCCGCAATTTCACGCAAACCTTCGGCTTCCGTATCTAATACATCGCGCGCCCAGTCGAGATAAAGTGTGTTTTCCGCCATCAAAGCCACCTTTCGTGCTTGAATTTAGGTTTGTTTTGCCCAAATTAATCGGCTGTAAACTGTTCAAATTCATCGAATCGGCGTAGCATTACCGCCACTTCACAAACAAACCTATTATGTAAAAGGAATCAGAGATGACTATTTTATCGGACGTTAAAGCATTAGGACAACAAATCTGGTTGGACAACCTCTCCCGTTCGCTGGTACAAAGCGGCGAATTGGCCGAAATGCTGAAACAGGGCGTATGCGGCGTAACTTCCAATCCTGCCATCTTCCAAAAAGCCTTTGCAGGCGATGCCCTGTACGCCGACGAAGTAGCCGCGCTCAAACAGCAAGACCTGACCCCGAAACAACGCTACGAAACCATGGCGGTTGCCGATGTACAAGCCGCTTGCGACGTGTGCCTTGCCGAACATGAATCCACCGGCGGCAAAACCGGCTTCGTCAGCCTCGAAGTTTCGCCTGAATTATCCAAAGACGCGCAAGGCACAGTTGAAGAAGCACGCCGCCTGCACGCCGCCATCGGCCGTAAAAATGCCATGATTAAAGTACCGGCAACCGACGAAGGCATCGAAGCGCTTAAAACTCTCGTTTCAGACGGCATCAGCGTCAACCTGACCCTGCTCTTCTCCCGCACCCAAACCCTCAAAGCCTATGCAGCCTACGCTCGCGGCATTGCCAAACGTTTGGAGGCAGGACATGATGTTTCCCATATCCAAGTTGTCGCCAGCTTCTTTATTTCCCGTGTCGATGCCGCATTGGACGCCACCCTGCCCGACCACCTCAAAGGTAAAGTCGCCATTGCGCTGGCCAAAGCCGCCTATCAAGATTGGGCGCAATACTTCAGCAGCAGCGAATTTGCCGCACTTTCCGAAAAAGGTGCCAACCGCGTCCAACTTTTATGGGCATCTACCGGCGTGAAAAACCCTGCCTATCCTGACACTTTGTATGTTGACAGCCTGATTGGCGCCCATACCGTCAACACCGTTCCCGATGCCACACTCAAAGCCTTTATCGACCACGGCACCGCCAAAGCCACTTTGACCGAAGGTGTGGATGAAGCCCAAGCACAGCTTGCCGAAACCACGAAACTCGGCATTGATGTCGAAACTTTGGCAACTCGTTTGCAGGAAGACGGTTTGAAACAATTTGAAGACGCTTTCGCCAAACTACTAGCTCCCTTAGCTTAAGCGGATTGAACGGACGGTCGAGAAACTTAAATCATTTTAAAAAGTCTCAGGCCGTCTGAAACTCAAATTCGGGCGTGTACGGCACGCCCTTTTCTATCACGATTTGAATACCGTGCAGGCATACTAGCCCTGCCCTACAAAACCACCCTGCCATGTATATAGGACGTTTCGCCCCCAGCCCTACCGGCCTGCTTCATATCGGCTCCCTACTGACCGCCGTTGCCTCCTATGCCGATGCGCGCGCTCATCAGGGCAAATGGCTGGTCCGCATTGAAGACCTTGACCCCCCGCGCGAAATGCCCGGCGCCGTCGCCGACATTTTGCGCACGCTTGAAGCTTTCGGCTTTGAGTGGGACGGCGAAGTCGCCTATCAAAGCCGCCGTTATAACCTATATCAAGATACCCTCGACCGCCTCAAAGCAGCCGGGCTGGTGTATCCCTGCTATTGCAGCCGCAAAGACTGGCAGGCGGTGGCAACACATGGCGCAGACGGATTTGTGTATAACGGCCGTTGCCGCAATCCTCAGCAAAGACCCGACACGCAAAACAAAACGCCGGCATGGCGCATTCAAGTTCCCGATCGCGTAATCGGTTTTTCAGACGGCATTGTCGGATATTACGCACAAAATCTGGCACACGATATCGGCGATTTCGTCCTGCTTCGTGCCGACGGCTATTGGGCATATCAGCTTGCCGTGGTTGCCGACGATGCCGATCAAGGCATAACGCATATCGTCCGCGGTCAGGACTTGCTCGTTTCCACGCCGCGCCAAATCTATCTGCAACAATGCCTAGGCGTTCCCACCCCGGCCTACGCCCACCTTCCCCTACTGACCAACAACCAAGGGCAAAAATGGTCGAAACAAACCCTTGCCCCGGCTTTGGATTTGAATCAAAAAGAACAACTTCTCCGCCAAGTCCTAACCTATCTCAACCTACCTGATGCACCTGTTGTGAACCGTCCGCAAGAATTGCTCGATTGGGCGGTCGCACACTGGCAAATGGACAAAATCCCAAAATCGTCCATTATCACGGACTGAATTAGCGCAATTACAACAAAATTACTCTAGGTATTACAATATTTCATAAAATTATGTAAGTAATCTTCCGATTCATCCCAAACCATGCCCAAGAAGCGAAAAATCATGTATATTTTAAGAATTTCCTAAAATTGTCACAAACTGATAATTTCAAGCTTACAACAACATACGGCTGACGCGTTATTGAGGACGACAAAGCGCGGCAGATCTCCCACGATACAACAAAAAGAATACCGCTATGCCAAGTGCCATTATTGTAGAAGACGAAGTATTAGCAGCAGAACGCTTACGTGTATTATTGGAAGAGTGCAATGTCGTACTGCTCAACGTCTTTCACCATGCCATGCCAGCATTGGAGTGGCTGAGCGTCCACGAAGTCGACATCGTCTTTGCCGACATCGGCATGCCAGAAATCGACGGTCTCGAGTTTGTCGAACGCATTAAGCGTACCGCCAAACGCCAGCCGGAAATTGTATTCACCACAGCCTACGAAGAACATGCCCTGCGCGCGTTTGAGCTGGCTGCCGCAGACTATCTGCTCAAACCAATCAAAATGACCCGCCTGCAAACCGCGCTTGACCGCATCATCGAGAAAAACCGCGAAAAAGCAGACAGTTTCACCCATTTCAAAGTGTACAACCGAGAACGCATGGTTGAAATCCCATGGCAACAGGCGCGTTACCTGATGGCGGAACACAAAACCGTCTATCTGTTTACCGGCGACGGCCAAAGCTACGAATTACCGAAGACCTTGGTTTACTGGGAAGAATTGCTGGGCGACAAAGTCATCCGCATCCACCGCAATGCCCTCGTCTTCCGCCACACCCTAGACAGTCTGATTCGACTGGACGATGACGAAAACGATGAATCCGCATCCACGTGGAGCGCTAAAATTCTCGATATTCCGACCCCGTTGCCCGTCAGCCGCCGGCAACTCTCCACCCTGCGGAAAATCATTAAAAACAGCATCTAACAATGCGCTCCTTGACTCGTTCTCTTTAAATCAAAGGCCGTCTGAAAAGATACTTTTCAGACGGCCTTTTAACTTATCAGCCAAATGGTAGAAATTTAAAAAAAGAATAGTCCAAATCTGTCGTTTAGCTCTATCCAAGCTTTCAATTTGATCAAAGCTTGTTTTGCCCTCAAACAAGCTTTTCTATCCACCAATCCAACATTTTTGAATTACTACTACTCAACAGAAAAGGCCGTCTGAAAAATTCAGACGGCCTCGATATTCAAGCCTTACAAATTAAAAGAACAATTCACGCCAGCTGATACGTTTGAGTCCGCATGTACGGCCTTCTACTTTCAGGCTGACCAGTTGGTTAGACAAGAGACTGCGATCACCCTTGGTTGCGAAACATTTATTGTTTGGCACGCTCGGCGTAGCGTTCAGCTCCTTATCCGTACCCGTGCCGCCGCTATCGCCATCGGCAGTTACCGGAGAATCGTCGGCTTTGCTGGAATTCAGATAAGTAAAATTGATAACACCATCAAAAGTCATACCGTTGGCGTAATAAATCTGACCATTATTTTCACGTTTGAAAAATGTGCGATCCTTATCCTTACTGGAGATACGCGCATCACGCAAGCCCAAACGTCCGCCGTTTTCGGCATTTACGCCCAGAATAATCGTTTTCGCAGTCGTTTGTTCGGACTTACTGTCCGGCAAACAAACATCGGTACCGGAAGAATCAGGATGAATTGTTTTGGTTTCATACTTACGGATGGTCAGAACAGCTGTACGCAAAATCATCGTCGGTTTGACAGTCACACGTTCATTCGGACCTAAAGTCAGACTCCAGCCTTTTTTGCCTTCACCAACCTTATTATTGCTGACATAAATGTGTTCGCCGTCACTTTCTCTGGTTTGCTGTTCCAACTCACTGCTGTTTGCCAAAACCGCTTTTTTAGATTCATCAGTAGACACATCGTCGTAAATACCATAAACGGCATTGATTTGTCCGTTGGTACCTTCTAGTTCATTCTGATAAATCTCGCTACCCGTACCAAAAATAACGACATACTTGTCTTTACCGCGACGGGAGACTGCAGGCGCAGACGTAATCGGTTGATTACCCGAGCCTTGGAAAATCATTTGTGCCGACCATTCAGACGGTGTTTCACCACTCAAGTCGAAGCGGAACATATTACCGTAACGGTCGCCTGCATAGGCAATATCGACAATACCGTCAAAATCGGTGTCTACCAAAGTGGGGGTAGAGAGGCCCCCTTTGCCATTGTGAACAGGAATTCTGCGCAAGAGCTTGCCGGCTTCTTTAGAAAAAGAAACATTAGTGCCAGTATTTTTCGTCCCTGCCTCTTTCCCTGTCATATCATAGACATATAAAGCCGTGTCATTATCCTCACTATTCAGGTCTTCAGTACGATAACCGCTGGCCAAAAAGCCCGCATAACGCACATTCGATTCCAGATTAACCGGAGTAGTATCGCGCTTGATGGAAACACGACCAATTTGTGTCGAACCAATGGTGTAACCCAGCTTATTGCCAGCGCCTTTTTCTGTTTCAAACAAAGGTACAGTCGTATCCCAACGACTACGATCACTGTCAGCCACTGCACCAATATTCAACGCATATGCACCGCGTCCACCCTGACCCATCGCACCAAACATAAAGGTTTGCTTCTTATCAGGCGTTTGACGGAGAACAAAACCACCATTGACCATATAGCGGTGTGGTTGTCCTTTTGTGGAACCATAGCCCTCACGAGCAATATCCTTCAGAACTTTGCCCAAAGTTGTCGCTTGACCTTGATCGTCCTCGCGCTCCATGCTTGCCGGGATATAGCTGAGTTTCAAGTCATAAGGATTGCTTGACGTATCATTACGACGGAAAATATGCACCATACCGTCATTGGCAGCGGCGACCAAAAACTCTTGACGGCCTTTATCCTTATCCCCAATAGCTGCAACCGAACCGTCTAAAATATCGCCCAAATTACGTTCATCTTTATTTGGATCATTAGGGTCAGTCGGACGGATACGATAAGACTGGCTATAATCTTTTGCTCCTGCATCCGCTTTAATGGCTTCATCACTCCCTGCTCGGCCAGTCCATTTCAGCAATGCATTTTTCCATTCCAACTTATCTTTCGCACTGCCGTCTGAAATGCCAAAATCAGAATTTTCAGCCTCATTATCTGCAACGCTATCGATGAAATAGATCTTACTGCCATCATTAACCAAAGTGAGGCGGTTATTAAATGATGGCTGGTCAAACTCTGTCGTATTGATAGGCGTACCATCGCGTTTTAATTTATAAAACCGCAACTGACTGCTCCAAGAGCCGGTATTCAAATGAACCGTTGCCGCCATATTGGGAATACCTGTACTAGTCGTCACCGGCGCAGTTGAAGCTGCCCCTTCAAATTTCATTATTTTGCTGTCAGTTTCAATATTGTCGATAATGGTTTTAAAGGCCTCAAGCAACTTTTCAGGTTTTGAGGCATTAAAATACCATTCCGGGCGACTGGCACCCTTTTCCAGATACTTCTTCCCGACTGGAGAGATTCCCTCACCAAAGCCCACGGTAAAAGTCTGAACCAATTGCTTGCTATAATCTACGCCTTTAGGATCGCTTGGATCACCATCCCAGCTCTTGCCTGCAGCATCTCGACGATCTTCTGGCTTAATCGCAGCATCTAGACGATTTTCTGACTTAATCGCAGGTTTAATATCTTTTTCTGCCAAAGTCTGGCTAAAGAAACGCATACCGCGTTTTTCATCCTCATAGTTCCTATCCCAATAAGGAACAATAATTTCGCCAATGCCTTTGACTTCTTGTTTACCATCTTTTTTTTCATCTAAAAGCACCCAATCCCCTGAAGCATTTTTTGCATAATCAGTATATTGGCATTGAAACTTTTTCTCCCCTTCAGGAGTATTCAATCTCGGATCATAATTTAGCAGATCAAAATATCCTTCAAGGCCGTTTCCTGAAAATTTCTTGCCTTTCCTATGTTTATCTTCATCTTCATAAGCTTTTACTTCAGACGGCCCGAAATATTCATAGACCTCATCCGAGCTACGATCAATAGCACGGTAATAGTTTGAATAATAATATTTTCGGTCATAATTGAAATTAGTATTGTCAGAATTACTTGGATTTTCTCCAGAGGACTGATTGCTACAACTCATATTGGCATCGCCATCAGAAACCACGACAACATAGGATTTCTGACAGCGGTATTTGATATTCGGTATGACAAAATTTTTGACGACCTCATAATAACGGCGCGTTGTCGGCGTAGCTTTGTAAGCCAACATCTCATCTACCTTTTTACTGACATATTCCCAGTTCCGATCGGCAGAACCATCCGTAAAGCCTTCAGTATCCTTCATATCGCCTTTGGTATCGTCAGGGCTAGGCAATTTTGCATATGCGTAAATAGCATTATTCTTTTTCCTTGTTTCCTCATCCCATTTCAAATACCGAGGATTATTGTGTAAAGTCTGCAAGCCCCAGTTAAACTGATCTTTATACCGCTCCAAAACCTGCTTTAATGCCGATTTTGCAATATTGATTTTTCTATTCTTATCATCTACACGATATTCACCCTTGGCATCAGCCAACATACTGCCCGAATCATCAATCAAAAACATAATATTGTGTTTGACTTTGGGCTGGCCAATAGGCTCGTTTACGTTTTTCAGATAAAACGGAATTTCGGCAAAACTATTCTTTTCTTTAGATTGCTGGGTATTTGCCTGAACGGAAAAGCTAATGAGGGCTAAGGCGGAAGCGATGCTTGCATGAATAAGGCGATGGCGGCCTGATGGAGCGTTTTGCATAATGTGTTCTTTTTTCATCGGATAATCTCAGTTAAAAATGACGTTGTTTTTATTTTTTATGGGGCTACGATTTTAGCATAAACAGCCTGTTTCATGTTTGATTCAGCTGAATTTCCCTAAGCGTGCATTTCAAACACAACAAAAATAAAACAATCTGTCTGCTCAGTTTTCAGACGGCCTGACTGAATATTTAGTTCAACCTTATTCATCAGGCATTCCAAAAGCAAGGGACTGTACCGTAAAGATAAAACGTTTTTAAATTATCGATTATTGGCTCTACGCTTGAAATTCCTATTACTTTGACTTAAAATACACTGCTTCTACGGCATAGACCGCTATGTCTGAAAAAGCACGTTACACAGCAAAATCAAAGCTGCGGAGCGTGTTTTTTTTTAGCCGAGATTTCCGAAGGCTGTCTTTTTTGTAAACAATTTTTATTTTTCAGACGGCCTGACCCATTTTTTTCGAACCGACCATCATCAGGCAAACAGGATTCCATCATGACCACTCCGGCTCTTCTCGTTCTCGCTGACGGCAGCGTATTTCACGGCACATCAATCGGTTACGAAGGTTCGACTTCCGGCGAAGTCGTGTTCAACACTTCCATGACCGGCTATCAGGAAATCCTGACCGACCCTTCCTACTGCAAACAAATTGTTACCCTCACCTATCCACACATCGGCAACACCGGCACCAACACCGAAGATGAAGAAAGCCGCAGCGTTTACGCCGCCGGTTTGATTATCCGCGACCTACCGCTCTTGCACAGCAACTTCCGCGCATCCGAAAGCCTGCACGACTATTTGGTACGCAACAAAACCGTCGCCATCGCCGACATCGATACCCGCCGCCTGACCACCCTATTGCGTGAAAAAGGTTCACAAGGCGGTGCAATCTTGACCGGTGCAGATGCCACGGTTGAAAAAGCACAAGAACTGATTGCCGCATTCGGCAGCATGGTCGGCAAAGACTTGGCAAAAGAAGTTTCCTGCACAGAAACTTACGAATGGACCGAAGGCGAATGGGAATTGGGCAAAGGTTTCATTACCCCTGCCGAACAGCCTTACCACGTCGTCGCCTACGATTTCGGCGTTAAAACCAACATCCTGCGCATGCTCGCCTCACGCGGCTGCCGCCTGACCGTCGTTCCGGCGCAAACCAGCGCGGAAGACGTCTTGGCACTCAATCCTGACGGCGTATTCCTGTCCAACGGCCCCGGCGACCCCGAGCCTTGTGACTACGCCATCAAAGCCGTACAAAAACTGATGGAAAGCGGCAAACCGATTTTCGGCATTTGTTTGGGACACCAGCTGATTAGCCTCGCCATCGGCGCAAAAACCCTGAAAATGCGCTTCAGCCATCACGGTGCCAACCATCCGGTACAAGATTTGGACAGCGGCAAAGTCGTCATTACCAGCCAAAACCACGGTTTCGCCGTCGATGCCGACACCCTGCCTGCCAACGCACGCATTACCCACAAATCCTTGTTCGACAACACCTTGCAAGGTATCGAACTGACAGACAAACCCGTGTTCTGCTTCCAAGGCCACCCCGAAGCCAGCCCGGGTCCGCAAGATGTCGGTTATCTGTTTGACAAATTCATTGACAATATCAAAGCAGCAAAACAATAAAGCTGATTTTTTCAGACGGCCACACTCAACTCAACAACGGGCCGTCTGAAACCCAAACCTCAAAAAATATAAATTCAGGCACACTCTCAACATCTACACAGTCTGAAACCCAACCCTCGAATCAGAAAGAAAGAACCATGACAGAAAAACAAATGCGCATTCTTTCCGTCGTCGCCACCCTGACCGCCGTCGGTATGTACGTTTCCTATATCCCACAAATCCAAAACAACCTTGCCGGCAACCCCGGCTCGCCACTGCAACCCCTCGTCGCCGCCATCAACTGCACATTATGGGTTGCCTACGGCTTTTTAAAAGAAAAACGCGACTACCCCGTCATGCTGGCAAACGCCCCCGGTATCATTTTGGGCTTGATTACGTTTGTCACTAGTTTTTAAGGAAGTTTTCAGACGGCCTGTGCAACATAAAAACGCAAAAGGTTGTCTGAAAAAAGATTGTCTTGCCGCAACATTTAATTCAATCAGCAAACCCTCCCCCTCCCGTAGGAGAGGGCAACAGGCCGCAAGGCTTACACAAACAGCAATCCGACAACAAAAATGAACCCGCCCGAAAAACTATTGACCGCCGACAACCCCGCCCTGCGCCAACGCGCCAAAGCCATGCGTCAACAAATGAGCGAGGCGGAAGCAAAATTGTGGCAGCACCTGAGGGCAGGCCGTCTGAACGGCTATAAATTCCTCCGCCAGCAGCCGATGGGAAATTATATTGTTGATTTTATGTGCGTAACGCCCAAGCTGATTGTCGAAGCAGACGGCGGGCAACACACAGAACAAGCCGCATACGACCACGCGCGAACGGCATATCTCAACAGCTTGGGCTTTACCGTGCTGCGGTTTTGGAACCACGAAATTTTGCAGCAGACAAACGACGTACTGGCAGAAATCCTGCGCGTGTTACAAGAATTAGAAAAGCAGCCTGCATCGTAGCAAATGGCTGATTTTTATTAAATTATTAAAAATTATAGAGTATAAACCGACTGAATTGAGCATTTATAGAGGCCGTCTGAAAAGTAAAAAGCAGCCTGCACAACCTATTTTCCTTGCAGAACCTTTAATCCCAACAGCCTCCCGTCCTCTCTCCCGTGGGAGAGAGCTAGAGAGAGGGCAACAAGCCGCAAGGCTTGTATTTGGGCGGTGAAGGTATCGGGAAAGATTGCCGCAATTTGGAGAATGCCCTCTCCCCAGCCCTCCCCCACTGGGGAGGGAGCAGGTTGCAGCAGATTTTGCAGTTTCAGGCAGACTGAAAATAGGTTATGCCACAAAAGAGTTGGCAAACATAACGTTTTATACAATTGAGCGATTTGTGTTGGGTTTTCAAACCAGCCTACACTCGCTTATCATGAAACAATATATAAATCAAATGGAAGATATTGATAAATGATAAATATAATTGCCACATGGGCTATGGCTCTAACATATATATTTCTTTTGCTCTTTATAATTGTTTTTATTCCAATTCAGCTATATTTAGAGAATATAAAGAAAAAGAAATTTAAATCTAGAATAATTGATATATTAAAAAATAATCACAACAACCTAGATCTTAATGATATAAAACAAATGACAGAAGCAGTAAACCTTAATAATTTTGCTGCCAGGAAAATTATTAAGCAACTATATTACACTGATGAATTAAATTTAAATTTAGTTAGACAATTACAAAAGGAAATCCAACAAGAAGAACCTTTTGATGGCTGCTCAGACGAACTAAAACCGACACTAATAGGAATAAATGAACTTTTGGAAATACATGGATCTGAAAGTCAAAAACATTTATTAACTCCAATTATTTCTGAATTAAAAGAATTAAATCAGATCAAACATGATCACAAAAAAATGAAAACACAAAGTTATATAGCCTATATCATAGCCATTATCAGTTTCTTCATAGGCAGTATTAGCTTTTATTACACAATTACAGCCCCATCAGGAAAAGAGATTGCCAATACTGTTGTAGAGCAATTAAAAGCCAATCAAAATCAGTAATAAGTTTTTAGCTAAACATTTGATTTCATAGAAAGACCCACCATGCCCAAACGTACCGACCTAAAATCCATCCTTATCATCGGCGCCGGCCCTATCGTTATCGGTCAGGCCTGCGAATTTGACTATTCGGGCGCACAGGCCTGCAAGGCTTTGCGTGAAGAAGGCTATAAAGTCATTTTGGTGAATTCCAACCCCGCCACGATTATGACCGACCCTGAAATGGCGGATGTTACCTACATCGAGCCTATTATGTGGCAGACGGTGGAAAAAATTATTGCCAAAGAGCGTCCTGACGCGATTCTGCCTACTATGGGCGGCCAGACTGCGCTGAACTGCGCGCTAGATTTGGCGCGCAATGGCGTGCTGGCGAAATACAACGTCGAGCTGATTGGCGCGACAGAAGACGCAATTGACAAAGCAGAAGACCGAGGCCGCTTTAAAGAAGCGATGGAGAAAATCGGCTTGTCTTGCCCGAAATCTTTTGTCTGCCACACAATGAACGAAGCCTTGGCGGCGCAAGAACAGGTCGGCTTTCCGACGCTGATTCGTCCGTCTTTCACGATGGGCGGTTCGGGTGGCGGTATTGCCTACAACAAAGATGAGTTCTTGGCAATTTGCGAACGCGGTTTCGATGCGTCGCCTACGCATGAATTGCTGATTGAGCAGTCTGTTCTTGGCTGGAAAGAGTACGAGATGGAAGTTGTACGCGATAAAAACGACAACTGCATCATTATCTGCTCGATTGAAAACTTCGACCCGATGGGCGTGCATACCGGCGACTCGATTACGGTTGCACCGGCGCAAACATTGACCGACAAAGAATACCAAATCATGCGTAATGCTTCGTTGGCAGTATTGCGCGAAATCGGCGTGGATACCGGTGGCTCAAACGTTCAGTTTGCGGTGAACCCCGAAAACGGCGAGATGATTGTCATTGAGATGAACCCGCGCGTGAGCCGTTCTTCCGCGTTGGCCTCTAAAGCAACGGGCTTCCCGATTGCGAAGGTGGCGGCGAAGCTGGCGGTTGGCTTTACGCTGGACGAGTTGCGCAACGACATTACCGGCGGCCGCACCCCAGCGTCGTTTGAGCCTTCCATCGACTATGTCGTGACCAAAATCCCGCGTTTCGCGTTTGAAAAATTCCCCGCCGCAGACGACCGCCTGACCACGCAAATGAAATCGGTGGGCGAAGTGATGGCGATGGGCCGCACGATTCAGGAAAGCTTCCAAAAAGCCCTGCGCGGCTTGGAAACAGGCTTGTGCGGCTTCAATCCGCGCAGCGAAGACAAAGCGGAAATCCGCCGCGAACTGGCGAACCCAGGCCCCGAACGCATGCTCTTTGTGGCAGACGCGTTCCGTGCAGGCTTCACGCTGGAAGAAATCCACGAAATCTGCGCCATCGACCCTTGGTTCTTGGCGCAAATCGAAGACTTGGTAAAAGAAGAAAAATCGGTTTCAGACGGCCAGTTGCAAGATTTGGATTACGCCGCTTTACGCCGTCTGAAACGCAAAGGCTTCTCTGACAAACGTTTGGCACAATTGTTGAACGTAAGCGAAAAAGAAGTCCGCGAACACCGCTACGCACTGAACCTGCATCCGGTTTACAAACGCGTCGACACCTGTGCCGCCGAGTTTGCCACCGAAACCGCCTATCTCTACTCCACTTACGAAGAAGAATGCGAATCCCATCCTTCCGACCGTAAAAAAGTGATGATTCTCGGCGGCGGTCCGAACCGTATCGGCCAAGGTATCGAATTTGACTACTGCTGCGTTCATGCTGCACTCGCCCTGCGCGAATCCGGTTTTGAAACCATCATGGTCAACTGCAACCCGGAAACCGTATCCACCGACTTCGATACCAGCGACCGCCTGTACTTCGAGCCGCTGACCTTGGAAGACGTATTGGAAATTGTCCGCACCGAAAACCCATGGGGCGTGATTGTTCATTACGGTGGCCAAACCCCGCTCAAGCTGGCCAATGCCTTGGTGGCAAACGGTGTGAACATCATCGGCACATCTGCCGACAGCATCGACGCCGCCGAAGACCGTGAACGCTTCCAAAAAGTGTTGAACGACTTAGGCTTGCGCCAACCGCCTAACCGCATCGCCCACAACGAAGAAGAAGCACTCGTTAAAGCCGAAGAAATCGGTTATCCGTTGGTTGTCCGTCCTTCTTACGTACTCGGCGGCCGCGCCATGCAGATTGTTCACTCTGCCGAAGAGTTGCAAAAATACATGCGCGAAGCCGTACAAGTTTCCGAAGACAGCCCTGTATTGCTCGACTTCTTCTTGAACAACGCCATTGAAGTGGACGTAGACTGCGTTTCAGACGGCCAAGAAGTCGTGATCGGCGGCATCATGCAACACGTCGAACAAGCAGGTATCCACTCCGGCGACTCCGGCTGCTCATTGCCTCCATACTCATTGGACGAAGAAATTCAAGACGAAATCCGCCGCCAAACCAAAGCCATGGCATACGCACTGGGCGTGGTCGGCTTGATGAACGTACAGTTTGCCGTACAAGACGGCGTGGTCTTCGTACTGGAAGTGAACCCACGCGCCAGCCGTACCGTACCGTTCGTATCCAAAGCCACCGGCGTACCGCTCGCCAAAGTCGGCGCACGCGTGATGGCAGGCATTTCGCTGAAAGAGCAAGGCGTAGAAAAAGAAGTCATCCCGGACTTCTACGCTGTTAAAGAAGCCGTGTTCCCATTCATCAAATTCCCGGGTGTGGACACCATTCTCGGCCCTGAAATGCGCTCTACCGGCGAAGTCATGGGCGTAGGCGCAAGCTTCGGCGAAGCATACTTCAAAGCCCAACTCGGCGCAGGCGAACGCTTGAGCACAACAGGCAAAGTGTTCCTTGCCGTACGCGACGAAGACAAACCGCTCATCGTCAAAACCGCACAAAACTTCCAAGCACTCGGCTACGGTGTCTGCGCCACTCGCGGTACCGCCGAATACTTGAAAGAACACGGCATCATCGTGCAAGCGGTCAACAAAGTGCAGGAAGGCCGCCCACACATCGTGGACGCAATTAAAAACGGCGAAATCGCACTGGTGGTCAACACCGTCAGCAGCACAGTACAATCCGTTACCGACAGCCACAGTATCCGCCGCACTTCCCTTACCCAACGCGTACCGCAATACACCACCATCGCCGGCGGCGAAGCCATGAGCGAAGGCGCAAAAAGCCGCGAGCACTTGGGCGTGTACAGCGTACAGGAATTGCATGGCCGTCTGAAAAACAAAGCCTAATCAATCCTATCGGATTTAAATAGATAAAAGGCCGTCTGAAACCTGATTGCTCAGTTTCAGACGGCCTTTCTGTAAAAATAAGGAAAACGTAATGAAACAAACTATTCAAGAAAAACTGACTCAAATTTCACTTGCCGAACCACTGCATTTTCTGCTGGCGGCGGAGAGCGGAAGCCGCGCATGGGGCTTTGCTTCGCCCGACAGCGATTATGACGTTCGCGCCATTTATATCCGCCCGCAAGAACATTATCTGCAAATCGACGAAGCAAAAGATACGTTTGAATTTATTGAAAACCAATGGTTTGACGTAGGCGGCTGGGACATCCGCAAGGCTTTGCGCCTATTGAGAAAAAGCAATGCTGTATTACTGGAGTGGCTGCGTTCGCCGATTGTTTATACACAAGATGAGGCATTCATAGGCCGTCTGAACGAACTTGCGCCCCAATACGTCCAAGCCGCCGCGTTGTTGCACCATTATCGCGGTATCGCCGGCAATACTTTGAAAGCAATGGATTTGGCGCAGCCGATTAAATTGAAGAAATGGTTTTACGTTTTGCGCCCTTTATTGGCGGCACGCTGGGCAGTGAAACAAGGCGGTATTCCGCCAATGACTTTGGTTGAGTTGATGAATGAGTGGCAGACAGATTGTGCTACCCAAATTACTGATCTGGTCGCATTAAAAGCAGGACAAGACGAAAGTTATCTGCACACATTATCGCCAGAGCTGCAAAAGCTGACTGTTGACCTATATAACGAAGTTTCTGCCTTGTCTGCCCCTGCTGCCGAACCTGCCGATAGCGGGCCTTTGAACGAATTGTTCCGCTCCACTTTGGCAACCATTTATCCGTAAAAGGCCGTCTGAATATGCTGACCCTCGAAGACTTGCACACGCAAAATCTGATTCTGCTCGAAGCCGTATCCGGCAGCCGTGCCTACGGTTTGGCAACGCCCGAGTCCGATACCGACATCAAAGGCGTGTTTTACCTGCCCAAATCCATGTTTTACGGCATGGAATACATCCCACAAATCAGCAATGAAACCAACGACATTGTGTATTACGAACTGGGACGGTTTATCGAATTGCTGCTGCAAAGCAATCCGAACACGCTGGAGCTGCTGGCTTCCCCCTCTGACTGTGTACGATACCGTTCGCCATTGATGGATGCGTTCAAAACCGAATGGTTTATCTCCAAAACCTGCCAGCAAAGTTTTGCAGGTTATGCCTACGGACAAATCAAAAAAGCACGGGGATTGAATAAAAAAATCAGCAATCCGATGCCGTCTGAAAAGAAAAGCATCCTTGATTTCTGCCACATCATAGAAGGCAGGCAAACCGTACCGTTGCAGTACTGGCTTACACAACGTGGAATGGAACAAAGGTGTGTAGGCTTAATCAAAATAGCCCACGCCCGAGAACTTTATGCACTGTTTTACGATGCCGACGGCACGATGGGCTACCACGGTATTGCACCCAAACCCGAAGCCACAACGCTGTCACTCAGCACTATTCCAGAAGGCGAAACACCGCTTGCCCATCTGTCCTTCAACCAAGACGGATACAGCAGCTACTGCCGCGAATATGCCTCTTATCAACAATGGCTGGTAGAACGCAACGAAACACGCTATCAAGGCACGCAGGCGCACGGTCAAGGTTACGATGCAAAAAATATGATGCACACCTTCCGCCTGCTTGAAACCGCGCGCGATATTGCCCTTCATGGCGAAATTCGTCCACGCCGTCCCAATCGTGACGAATTGCTGTCCATAAAGCGTGGTTCTTTTCCTTACGATGACCTGTTGGCGCGTGCAGAAACATTGATTAACGAAGTAGAAAATTTGTTCGCCCAGTCCGATCTGTCAGAAGCTGTAAACAGCACTTTGGCAATCAATGCCCTCGTCGAAATCCGAACCAAGATTTACGGATAAGAGAATCAAAAACAGAGGCCGTCTGAAATTATGTGTTTCCTCTTTTCAGACGGCCTTTTCATATTTCAAATTCTAACCGTCTGTCCATCAAAACAACCTTTTCTGCCATCTCCAAACAAGCAATAGCAACATGAAATATAATTTCGTTATTGATTGGATTCATACGACAAAATTGTTGTTTTTTCATCATAATCCAAAAATATCGAGTTTAACGCCTATTCTCCTTGCTTTATAATGGCCGTCTGAAATAAAAATACAATTAAAGCAGAAGCATGTCTTTGCAACTTAAGCAGATTTGCATAATTAACATATGCTTTAATCATAATAATGATAAAATAATACGGCTTTCCTCTAAATTAAAGGGAAAACTGCACAAGAAACGGAAAATAAAATGAGTGTCGGATTATTGCGTGTTTTGGTTCAAAGCCAAACCATCTCAAATCAACAAGCGGAACATTACAACAGCCTTTTACAATCGGGTAAAGAAATCCTGCCCAACCTGTTTTCAGACGGCATCATCTCCCCTAAAGCTCTGGGAGAGTTAGTCGCACGCGTATTCAGTTATCCCCTTTTGGATTTGCGCTACTACCCGCGCAATAATGTAGTCAGCGACATTCTGACGGAAGAGCAAATGGTGCAAAACCGTTGCATTCCGATTTTCAAACGCGGACGCAAGGTTTATTTCGCCGTATCCGATCCGACCCAAATCCAAAACTTTCAAAAAATCGCTTTTGCTTCAGGTTTAAGTGTCGACTTGGTCGTAGTTCCAGACGACCAACTCAGCTCATTGCTGGAATGGCTAGGCCAACGTTCGACCACCATTCTGAAAGAAATCAACGACGAACATGAAGCAACTCAGCAATCGCAATCACTTTATATCGACAATGAAGAAGCTGAAGACGGCCCTATCCCCCGCTTCATCCATAAAACCTTATCCGATGCCCTGAACGCTGGCGCATCGGACATCCACTTTGAATTCTACGAGCAAATGGCGCGCGTCCGTTTCCGCGTGGACGGACAATTGCGTGAAGTCGTACAGCCGCCTGTCGCCGTACGCGGCCAGTTGGCATCGCGTATCAAAGTGATGGCGCGTTTGGATATTTCTGAAAAACGTATTCCGCAAGACGGCAGAATTCAAATTGCCTTCCATAAACACGGCCGTCCGATTGACTTCCGTGTCAGCACTTTGCCGACATTGTTTGGCGAAAAAGTGGTGATGCGTATCCTAAATTCCGATGGTACATCGCTCAATATCGACCAGCTCGGTTTAGAGCCTTTCCAAAAAGAAATGCTGTTGGAAGCCATCAACCGCCCTTACGGCATGGTATTGGTTACCGGTCCGACAGGTTCGGGCAAAACTGTTTCGCTCTATACCTGCCTGAGTATTTTGAACACGGAAGATGTGAATATTTCAACGGCAGAGGACCCGGCTGAGATTAACTTGCCGGGCGTCAACCAAGTCAACGTCAATGAAAAACAAGGCCTGACGTTTGCTGCCGCACTCCAATCCTTCTTACGTCAAGATCCTGATATTATTATGGTCGGTGAGATTCGTGACTTAGAAACCGCCGACATCGCCATTAAAGCTGCCCAAACCGGCCACATGGTTTTCTCAACCCTGCATACCAATAATGCACCGGCCACTCTGTCCCGCCTTTTGAACATGGGCGTAGCGCCTTTCAATATCGCCAGCTCGGTCAGCCTGATTATGGCGCAAAGGCTGTTGCGCAGACTGTGTCCAAACTGCAAACGCGAAGTTGAGCGCCCGCCGGTTCCGGCATTGAAAAAAGCCGGCTTTACCGATGCGGACTTGGCTCAAGATTGGAAACTCTACCGCCCGGTTGGCTGCGACAGCTGCCGCGGCAAAGGCTTTAAAGGCCGCGTCGGTATTTATGAAGTCATGCCGGTCAGCGATGAAATGCAAAAAGTCATTATGAACAACGGTACAGAAGTTGATATCATGAACATGGCCTATCAGGAAGGCATGGTAGACTTGCGTCGCGCCGGCCTCATGAAAGTCATGCAAGGCCTGACCTCGTTGGAAGAAGTGACTGCTCATACCAATGACTAAACTGCCATATTTTCGAAAATTAAAATAAAGCGGCACGGGGAAACGGTCCGCTTTATTTCTTACTAACAAGGGATAACTCATGGCTCAAGCAGAGCAAAAAAGAAGTCTGTTCGGTTCAAGAAGCAAAGGCAAGCGTTTTACATTTGAAGGAAAAAATACCGAGACCGAACGTCTTGTCCGTGGTGAAGTAGTTGCCAAAGACGAAGAAGAAGCACGCAAAAAACTCCAACGCAGAGGCATTCGCCCTTTGCGTATCAGCAAAGTCAAAACCGCACGAAAACGCCGTATTACCCAAGAAGACATTACAGTGTTCACCCGCCAACTAGCAACAATGATGAAGGCAGGCTTACCGCTGATGCAGGCTTTTGAAATCGTTGCGCGCGGCCACTCCAATCCGAGCATGACCGAAATGCTGATGCAGGTTCGCTCCGATGTCGAACAAGGTAGCGCATTGGGTAAATCGTTCTCCAAATATCCAAAATATTTCGACCGTTTCTATTGCAATCTGGTCAGCGCAGGCGAGTCCGGCGGCGTACTGGAAAGCCTATTGGACAAACTGGCTGTCTATAAAGAAAAAACCCAAGCCATTAAGAAAAAGGTTAAAACCGCGCTGACCTACCCGATTGCTATTATCGTGGTGGCGATTGCGCTTATCTTCATTATGATGATGTTTGTACTGCCTGCCTTTAAAGAAGTTTATGCCAATATGGGTGCAGAGCTGCCACGTCTCACCCAACTTGTCATGAACTTGTCCGATTTATTCGTCGACTACGGCTGGATTATGATCATCCTCTTGATTGTTTCCGCCTTCGGTCTGTACAAACTCCATGAAAAATCGCCTACCTTCCAAAAACGAATCGATGCTCTGATTTTGAGACTCCCTGTTTTTGGTGCTATCGTCCGAAAAGCGACCATTGCCCGTTGGGCGCGTACGACCTCCACCCTCTTCGCAGCCGGCGTTCCTTTGGTGGAAGTATTAGATTCAGTTGCAGGCGCATCCGGCAATATTCTCTATGAAGAAGCCACTCAAGACATCAGAGCCAAGGTAACCCAAGGCCTATCGCTGACATCCAGTATGCAAAGTACAGATATGTTCCCAAATATGGTGATCCAAATGGCAGCCATCGGCGAAGAGTCAGGCTCTTTGGACGATATGCTGAACAAAGCAGCCGAATTCTACGAAGATGAGGTAGACAACTCCGTCTCCCGATTGTCTGCATTGATGGAACCTATCATCATGGTGGTATTGGGTTCGCTCATCGGTATTTTGCTGATTGCCATGTATCTGCCGTTGTTTAACTTGGGTAATGTCGTAGGTTGATATGCTTGATAGTATTTACTCTGCCATCGACGCCCTCTCCGTTCTTGCGCCATTCGCCATTCCTTTAGCCGTTATTTTAGGATTACTGATTGGCAGCTTTCTGAACGTCGTCATTTATCGCACGCCGATAATGATGGAGCGTGAATGGACACAATTTTCCAAAGAGCATTTGGGCATCGAGCTGACAGACGAAGAAAAACAGCCATTTAATCTGCGCAAACCAGATTCGCGCTGCCCAAAATGCAAAAGTCCGATCAGAGTTTGGCAAAATATACCCATCCTCAGCTATGTTTTCCTAGGCGGGAAATGCCACGTCTGCAAAACCCATATCAGCATACGCTATCCGTTGATTGAGCTGCTGACGGGCGTCTTATTCGGTATTGTCGCGTGGCAATACGACTGGTCATGGGCGACTATTGGCGGATTGATTCTGACTGCCATATTGATTGCGCTGACCTTTATCGATGCCGATACGCAATATTTGCCCGACAGCCTGACTCAGCCCCTAATTTGGATCGGTCTGTTGTTTAATCTGAACGATACATTCGTGCCCCTGCATTCAGCCGTTTGGGGTGCAATCGCAGGCTATATGAGCCTTTATACTTTATGCGCCGTCTATAAACTTCTGACCGGTAAAATCGGCATGGGCAATGGCGACTTCAAACTTTTGGCCGCACTTGGGGCATGGCTGGGCGTAGGAATTTTGCCTGTTCTGATCTTCATGGCTGCCTTGGTCGGACTGGTGGGCGCACTCATTGCCCGCGTCGGCAAAGGCCAATATTTTGCTTTTGGTCCCAGCCTTGCTGTGGCAGGATGGATTATTTTGGTTGCCAATGCACCTATTACCCAACTGGTACAATGGTGGCTCGTACAATCAGGATTCCGATAATGACATTATGGATAGGCTTGACCGGCGGTATCGGCAGCGGCAAATCATCTATCGCCCAAATGTTTGCCGAACTTGGCGTACCCATTATCGATGCCGATGCCATCAGCCGCTCACTGACTACTGAAAATGGCGAAGCCCTTCCTGCCATCCGCCAACTTTTCGGCGATGAGGTTTTTGACAGTGAAGGCCGTCTGAATCGTATGGCTTTACGGGAAGAAGTTTTCAGACGGCCTCAATCAAAAAAACAACTGGAAAATCTGCTTCTACCGTTAATCTTAAACAAAATCCAACAGCAGAAACAAAAACTTGCTTCCTCTGCCTACGGCATTGTCGATGTACCGCTTTTAATTGAAAATCCGGCATTTAAAGCGGAGACTGACCACATTTTAGTTGTAGATGTTCCAGAGTCCGTCCAAATCGAACGCGTACATCAACGCAATGGTTTTTCAGACGAACAAACGCGTCAAATCATGGCCACCCAAGCTTCTCGCTCTGACAGACTGCTTCATGCCGACGATGTGTTGGACAATACCCATAGCTTGGAAGAAGCAAAAATCAAGGTTG
The DNA here is from genome assembly GCF_051957055.1 of Neisseria sp. P0020.S005. NCBI lineage: Bacteria > Pseudomonadati > Pseudomonadota > Betaproteobacteria > Neisseriales > Neisseriaceae > Neisseria > Neisseria sp. P0020.S005. The sequence continues at coordinate 104,266 of NZ_JBQCWV010000005.1, forward strand.
CCCGTTTGCATCAATACTATCAATCCATTGCACAATCACTGAAAGAAACTGCATGACCGCTCCTGTTGTAAAATGTCCAACCTGCCACAAAGAAGTCGTTTGGAACACCGACAGCCCCTACCGCCCTTTTTGCAGCAAACGGTGCAAACTCATTGATTTAGGCGAATGGGCGCAAGAAAAATACACCGTTTCTTCGGAAGACGACCCCTTTTCAGACCTGTTGGACGGCAAATAAACTGCGCCGCTTCCTTCAGCCTATCCAAAACAGGCTCAAAACAGTAAAATACCCTTTTTATTCCAATCTATTCCATCCACCATGCTCACCTTCCAACAAATTATTTTCAAATTACAAAACTACTGGGCAGACAAAGGCTGCACCGTTATCCAACCTTTCGATATGGAAGTCGGTGCCGGTACTTCGCATCCAGCCACCTGCCTGCGCGCATTAGGCCCAGAGCCTTGGTTTGCCGCTTACGTCCAACCCAGCCGCCGCCCCAAAGACGGCCGCTATGGCGACAACCCCAACCGTCTGCAACACTACTATCAATTCCAAGTTGCGCTCAAACCTGCACCAGCCAATATTCAAGACCTCTACCTCGACTCCCTGCGCGAATTGGGTATCGACCCTAAAGTACACGACATCCGCTTTGTCGAAGACGACTGGGAAAACCCTACTCTCGGCGCTTGGGGCTTGGGTTGGGAAGTTTGGCTCAACGGCATGGAAGTAACCCAATTCACCTACTTCCAACAAGTCGGCGGTATTGACTGCTCCCCTGTACTTGGTGAAATCACCTACGGTATCGAGCGTCTCGCCATGTATCTGCAAGGCGTGGAAAACGTGTACGACCTTGTTTGGGCAAAAACCCTTGATGGCAACATCGTCACTTACGGCGACGTTTATCATCAAAACGAAGTCGAACAATCCACCTACAACTTCGAATACAGCGATGCCGATTGGCTCTTGCGCCAATTCAACGACTATGAAGAACAAGCCAAACGCCTGCTTGCAGTTGAGGACACCAGTCTTGCCCTGCCTGCTTACGAGCTTGTACTCAAAGCCGGCCATACGTTCAACCTCTTGGATGCACGCGGCGCCATTTCTGTTACCGAACGCGCAACCTACATCGGCCGTATTCGTGCACTGAGCCGTATCGTTGCTCAAAAATTCGTTGAAAGCCGCGAGGAACTGGGCTTCCCATTGCTTAAAAACCAATAAGCCTGCATATACTTACCACGCCGCCCTTTGATACATTCAAGTGGCGGCGTTTCTATTTTCAGACGGCCTTGACGTCGATGCCATTGCAAACACTTCCAGCCTGCTTTCAGGTAAAATAAGCCCTTTACTACATAAACCGTCTGAAAACATGAGTTCATCCTCTACTGCAAAAATTCCCTTTTTCTTACTTTCCCTCGTTGCCATCATTCTTGACCAACTGAGCAAATGGGAAATCTTGAAACACTTTACCGAAGGCGAACGCCTCAATATCATTCCAGACTTTTTTGACCTGACGCTTGCCTATAATCCAGGCGCGGCATTCAGCTTTTTGGCCGACCAAGGCGGCTGGCAAAAATTCTTCTTTTTAGGTCTGGCCGTCGTCATCAGCCTGTATTTGGCCCGTGCCATTTTGCGTGATGAGTTTGGCCGCTGGGGCAAACTGGGGGCAGCCATGATTATCGGTGGCGCAATTGGCAATGTGATTGACCGTCTGATTCACGGCCACGTTGTCGATTTTCTGCTTTTCTATTGGCAAAACTGGTTCTATCCAGCATTTAACATTGCCGATAGCTTTATCTGCGTTGGCGCAGTTTGCTTGGTATTAGATGGTTTGCTGCACAAAAAAACATCTTCAAACGACACAAAGGCCGTCTGAAAACGGAACGCACATGACTCAAAAAACCATTATCCTTGCCAATCCCCGCGGCTTCTGTGCCGGAGTTGACCGCGCCATCAGCATTGTTGAACGTGCACTCGAAGAATACGGCGCACCCATTTACGTCCGCCATGAGGTCGTCCACAACAAATTCGTCGTGGATAATCTTCGGGCAAAAGGTGCCGTATTTGTCGATAACTTGGCGGATGTCCCAAAGGGCGCCACACTGATTTACTCTGCTCACGGCGTATCCAAAGCCGTACAGGAAGAAGCGGCACAACGTGGTTTCCGCGTTTTTGATGCCACCTGCCCTTTGGTAACCAAAGTCCATAAAGAGGTAGCCCGCCTCGATGAGCAAGATTACGAAATCATCATGATCGGCCACAAAGGTCATGTCGAAGTAGAAGGCACAATGGGACAATTGCCTCCGGGTAAAATGTTTCTGGTTGAGACAGTGGAAGATGTAGCCGGACTGAACGTCAAAAATCCTGACAAACTTGCCTACGTCAGCCAAACCACTTTATCGGTGGACGAAACCAAAGACATTATTGCAGCTTTAAACCAACGCTTCCCCAATATCCGCAATCCGCACAAAGAAGACATCTGCTACGCCACAACCAACCGCCAAACAGCCGTTAAAGAATTGGCGGAAGAATGCGACCTCGTGATTGTTGTCGGCTCGCCCAATTCTTCCAACAGCAACCGCTTGCGTGAAGTAGCCGCATTGCGAGGAGTTGATGCCTATATGGTCGATAATGCTTCCTACCTGAAAAAAGAATGGTTTGAAAACAAAACCAAGGTCGGTGTCACTGCCGGTGCATCTGCGCCCGAAGTATTGGTCCGAGAAGTCTTACAAACCATTCAAGATTGGGGACATGAGACCATACGTGAAGGAGAAGGCGCAGAAGAAAGCATTGTATTTGTCTTGCCCAAAGAGTTGCGTCGTGAGGGCGAAAACAAGCAAATCTTAAATAAAGGGTAAGTTTGTTATTTACTTTATTTGAACTTAAGGCCGTCTGAAAATTTTCAGACGGCCTTAAGTATATTTTACTAATAAAAAAGACCTGCCTTAAAGGCAGATCTTTTCATACATGATCCTGATTATTTCTCAGAAGTATGTTGCTGACGGCGCAAAATAGCAGGAATTTCAAAGTCATCCAATACAGACTGGTTGCTGAAATCAGCCGCAGTCAGATTCATAGAACGGATATTGCGGTTGGTACGAACCAGGCTTTCAGCACTGCTTTGGCTTTGAGCTTGAGGAGCTTCTTCCGCACCGCGTACCAATTGTTGGGTACGGGCAGCAGCACGCAGTTGGTTGTCAGTACCGTTTTCTTTCAAGCCGGTAGCAATAATGGTAATACGGATAGCGTCTTCGCTCATGCTCTCATCTTCGGCAGCACCAAATTTACATTCCACTTCAGGGTGTGCATTTTGGTTGACGATGCGCATAATCTCGTTGAACTCAGACATTTTCAGGCAGCCAGGAGCAGTGGTAATGTTTACCAATACACCGCGTGCACCATCCAAAGTAACATTATCCAAGAGCGGGCTGGAGATAGCTTGATCGGTAGCCAAACGGGCACGGTCGATACCTTGCGCAAAACCTGAACCCATCATGGCGATGCCGCGATTGCTCATCACGGTTTTCACGTCGGCGAAGTCCAAGTTGATCATGTCGCTCGGGCAAGTCACCACTTCGGAAATACCGGCAACCGCGTCACGCAATACATTATCGGCCGCACGGAAAGCTTCGCGCATGGTCACGTCTTCGCCCAAGGCAGTCATCAATTTATCGTTCGGGATAATAATCAGGGAGTCAACGCGCTCTTTGAGTTGATCCAAACCTGCTTGAGCGATGTGTACGCGTTTGCCTTCGTAAGCAAACGGACGGGTTACAACCGCAACGGTCAGAATACCCATTTCTTTAGCGATTTCAGCCACAACAGGAGCAGAGCCGGTACCTGTACCACCACCCATACCGGTAGTGATGAACAGCATGTTTGCACCGCGGATGGCATCTTCGATGGCTTCGCGATCTTCTTGGGCTGCGGCGCGGCCGATTTCAGGATTTGCACCGGCACCCAAACCGCGAGTCAGGTTTGTACCCAATTGAATGCGTTTAGCCGCATTGTTTTTAGCCAATGATTGCGCATCGGTATTGGCACTGATGAACTCAACACCATGGATGGTATTGGCAACCATGTTGTTGATGGCATTACAGCCGCCGCCACCCAAACCGATAACTTTAATAACAGCAGGGCTTGTTGCTGATTCTGCTACGTCGTAAACAAATTCCATTCAATAATCCTCCGCGCCCCGCTTTATAAGGACGGTTCAAAAATAACTTATTATCCGTATTATATAAGAAGTATCCAGATACTGGCAAAAATCTTCTTACCATTCGGCTGTCGGCGTTATATTTTTACTACATTTTTTAACAGAAAATATACAAGTTTTAAATTATCCACTTAGCAATTATTTAAAACCGTTTAATTCCACTTAAATATTCAGGACAAACGGTTGCTACACCGTCTGCCCTGAAAACTTTTATCAGAAATTGTCTCTGAAGAATCTTTGGATTTTTTCCCACAGACCCATTTTTTTGCCTGAATCATTCAGGGCAATTGCACCGGTTCGGCTGGTTTGCTCCCCCTCTTCGGCAGCATAGGCCGTCTGAAGCAGGCCAATTGCTGTTGAATAGCGTGGATTGCGGATACGCTCGGATACGCCGCCCATTTCCTGCGGAACACCGATACGTGCCGGCAAATTAAAGACTTCTTCCGCCAACTCAACAATGCCGGTCAACATAGAAGCACCACCGGTCAAAACGATACCGGAAGTCAACACTTCTTCTGGGAAGCCGGAACGGCGCAATTCGTTCAGCGTCAATTCCAAAATCTCTTCTACGCGCGGACCGATGATTTCAGCCAATACGCGGCGTGAAATTTGACGTGATTGACGGTCGCCAACGCTAGGAACTTCAATCATTTCATCCAAGCCGTCCATAGTCGGAATGGCGGCGCCGTAATGGATTTTGATGTACTCGGCGGCACTGTGCGGCGTACGCAGGGCTTGTGCCAAGTCTTTAGTAATCAAATCGCCGGCAACGGGAATAACTGCGGTATGGCGGATGGCGCCATTGGTATAAACCGCTATGTCGGTTGTACCGCCGCCGATATCGATGACGCACACGCCCAAATCTTTTTCGTCTTCAGTCAAAACAGCGTGACCGCTTGCCAAAGGCTGAAGCATGATTTGATCCATTTGCAGGCCGCAGCGTTGGATACATTTTTGGATATTTTGCAAAGCAGTGTTCGCACCGGTAATGATGTGCACGCGGGTATCCAAACGCACGCCGCTCATGCCGATAGGCTCTTTCACACCGGGTTGGTTGTCGATGATGTACTCTTGAACCACGGTATGCAAGATATTGTGATCAGGCGGAATATTGATGGCTTTGGCTGTTTCAATGGCACGATCGATGTCGGCTTGCGATACTTCGCCATCTTTAATTTTGACCACGCCTTGTGAGTTCAGGCTGCGGATATGGTTACCGGCAATACCGGTGACAACGTGGGAAATTTTGGTATCTGCCATCAGCTCGGCATCTTCTACTGCCTGACGAATGGCTTGCGCGGTAGCGTCGATATTGGTCACCATACCTGCACGCAGGCCGCGTGATGGACTTTGGCCCAAGCCGACAATGTGGATTTCATTATCTTCCCGAATCTCGCCGATTAAGGCGATGACCTTGGACGTACCAATGTCTAAGGCACTGATATATTTATTTTGTTGTTGTTCCATAATTGCTCGTTCGCTATGTTGTCTGACTGACGGTTTGATTATTTTTGAAACAAGATTGCTTCACGTCTAATCGGCTATTCACTGTCGGAAGGGTTTTCAGACGGTCTGTATCGGACTGAAAAACCATCCTTATAACGCATATCGACATACTCGATACGACTTTGTTTTTTACGCAGCAGCGACGGCCAAATCTGGGCAAACTGCTGCAAACGTTTGATTTCGTTTTCACGCCCCAAGCGCACGGTAATGCCGTTGTCCAATACAAGCAGCCATGCCGAACGCGGCGTGTAGATCAATTCTTTGATGGTCAGTTTCAACGGACTCAAAATACCGGAAAAGTCCGCATAATGTTTGACCATGTCTTTGCCTGTCCCCTGCTGCCCTTCAAATATAGGCAGGTCCTGTTTCAGGCTTGCGGCAAACACATTGCCCTTACTGTCCACCAAGCCGCCAGCGCGCCAGTGTGCAACTGGCACGCGCTCGGTCAGGATAATTTCCACGGTTTCCGGGAAACGGCGGCGTACCATTGCCGAGTCAATCCAAGGCAATTCCTGAAAAGCGGCCTGCGCCGAATCAATATCGGCGCGGAACATATTACCCCTGATATGCTCTCGTGCAACGGTTTGCAATTCTTTGCCGGAAGCATATTTCAGCTTACCCTGAATGGCAATCTGTTTCACAGGGAAATATTTGGAATTGTAAAGCCAAGCTATGCCAGAACCTATCAGCAGAAAGGCCATCAGCAACAATAGCCGGCGGGTCAGCCGACCCAGTGCGCCTGCATCATCCCACATGAGCGGTCTTCAAAATCTCAATACATAAATCAGCAAAATCTACGCCGGTATGGGCTGCAGATTTTGGCACCAAACTGTGGCTGGTCATACCGGGCAAGGTATTGATTTCCAAAAGATACAGCTTACCGTCCGTATCTTTCAGAAAGTCCACGCGCGAACAACCGTCCGCACCAATCGCCTGCGCGCCACGCACGGCCAGTTCGCGCATCAGGTTTTCCTCCGCCTCGCTCAAATCTTCCGACGGGCATTGATAAACCGTATCGTCGCGGTTGTATTTAGCCTCGTAGTCGTAAAACTCAGTAGCTGGAATAATATGAATGCTCGGCAGGCCTTTGCCGTTCAATACCGGGCAAGAATACTCGCCGCCGCCGATAAAGCGTTCGGCAATAATTTCGCCCTGCAAATGTTTCAATTCTTCGTAAACGCTTTTCAGACGGCCTTTTTCTTTGACTTTTACCACACCGACGCTGCTGCCTTCCGCGGCTGGTTTCACAAACATCGGCAGGCCCAATTTTTCTTCAACGGCATCAAAGTCGCTGTCGTCATGCAATACGGCAAACTCAGGAACAGGCAAACCCACGGCCTGCCAAATCAGTTTGCAGCGGTATTTGTCCATACCCAGCGCGGAAGCGGCCACACCGCTGCCGGTATAAGGAATACCCATCAGTTCCAACGCACCTTGAACCGCGCCATCTTCGCCGAAAGTACCGTGCAGAATATTGAAGGCCGTCTGAAAACCTTGTGTTTTCAATTCAGACAACGGAGTTTCTTTGGGGTCGAACGCATGGGCATCCACGCCTTTGCTTTTCAAGGCAGCCAAAATAGCAGCGCCGCTGTCCAGAGAAACTTCGCGCTCGCTGGAGAAGCCGCCCATCAACACGGCCACTTTGCCAAAATTCTGCATAATTTCTACTTTCTTAAATACTGATACAGGCCGTCTGAAATATTGTTCAGACGACCTATGTGTCCTCAAAGGCAAATATGCCTGTTTATTATGATTGTTTCGACAATTCCACCAATGCAGACGGAACGCGGTTGATGCTGCCGGCACCCATATTCAACACGACATCGCCGTCCTGCAAAACATTCAGCAACATTTGCGGCAGGTCGGCAACATTTTCGCAGTAAATCGGCTCAAGTTTGCCCAATACGCGGATGGCGCGTGCCAAGGCGCGGGAATCGGCTGCGGCAATCGGCTCTTCGCCTGCAGCATAAACTTCGGTCAACACCAACGCATCAACGGTATTGAGGACTTTGGTAAAGTCTTCAAACAAATCGCGTGTACGGGTATAGCGGTGCGGTTGGAAAGCCAAGACCAAGCGTTTTTCAGGGTATGCACCGCGCGCGGCGGAAAGGGTTGCCGCCATTTCGACAGGATGATGCCCATAATCGTCCACCAGCAGCGCGGTTCCGCCGTTTGGCAATTTGATGTCGCCATATTTTTGGAAACGACGGCCGACACCTTCAAAGCCGAGCAAGCCTTTTTGAATGGCTTCAACCGATGCGCCAACTTCCAGCGCAACGCCGATAGCCGCCAACGCATTGAGGACGTTGTGGCGGCCGGGCATATTCAAAACAACTTCAAACGGCTCTTGCTCATGTCCTTTCATTTGAACATGAACGGTAAATTTCATTTGCGCGCCGACGTTTTCAATATCGGTCGCGTAGATATCGGCAGTATCGTCCAAGCCGTAAGTGGCATAAGGTTTGCTGATTTTCGGCAAAATCGCGCGGACGTGTTCGCTGTCGATACACAAAAAGGCTTTGCCGTAGAACGGCATACGGTGGATGAAGTCCACAAACGCCTGATGCAGTTTCTCAACACTGTGGCCGTAAGTGTCCATATGGTCTTCGTCGATATTGGTTACGACGGACATAATCGGCGTCAGATACAGAAAAGAAGCATCGGATTCGTCGGCTTCGGCAACAATGTATTCGCCTTTACCCAAACGGGCGTTGGTACCAGCGGCGTTGAGTTTGCCGCCGATAACGAAAGTCGGGTCGAGTCCTGCCGCGCCGAGAATAGAAGCAGTCAGGCTGGTGGTTGTGGTTTTGCCGTGCGTACCGGCAATGGCGATACCATCGCGGAAGCGCATCAATTCTGCCAACATCAGTGCACGCGGAATCACGGGAATCTGCTGTTCCAACGCAGCAACGACTTCGGGATTGTCTTTTTTGACGGCGGTAGAGGTAACAACCACGTCGGCACCATTGACGTGTTCGGCAGTATGGCCGGGATAAACTTGGATGCCGAGAGCGCTCAAATGCTCGGTAACGGCATTACGCGCCTGATCCGAACCGGAAACTTTAAAGCCCAAATTGTGTAAAACTTCGGCAATACCGCTCATGCCGACGCCGCCGATTCCGACAAAATGGATGTTGGTGACTCGATTTTTCATCATAATGTTGCGTTCCGGTTGGTTTTTAGTGCGTAAAGGCGTTATTTTAAAGGGCTATCCGCTTCTGCGCTATGCTTTTATTGTAAAGGAATTTTAACAAAAGCAATAAAGGCCGTCTGAAACGCCGTTAATCAACTTTTCAGACGGCCTTGAACAAAGTCTGCCTGCTTATTCGGTACAGGATATGGCAATTTCTGCCACATCGTCCGCACTGTGCGGCAACGCCAAGGTACGGGCATTTTTCGCCCATTTCAGGCATTTTTCACGGCTTAATCCGCCGAGAATTTCGGCCAGCTTTTCTGCCGTTAGTTGAGTTTGCGGCAGCAGCAAACCGGCTTCGGCCTGCACCATAAAACGCGCATTGGCTGTTTGATGATCGTCCACCGCGTGCGGATACGGCACCAGTAGCGCACCCAAACCGGCAGCCGTCAGCTCGGCAATCGTCAGCGCGCCGGCACGGCAAATTACCAAATCGGCATCACGGTAGGCGGATACCATATCGGTAATAAATTCCACGCACTCGGCTTGCACACCCAACGCATCGTAATCCGCCTGCAGGTTGCCCAATTTATTGCGTCCGGACTGATGATACATTTGCGGACGGGCCGCTTCAGGCAACAATGCCAAAGCTTGCGGAACGGTTTTATTCAACACATCCGCACCCAAACTGCCGCCGACCACCAAAACTTTCAGACGGCCTTGACGGTTTTCAAAGCGTTCTTCAGGAACAGGCAATGCCGCAATATCGGCACGGACAGGATTACCCACCAATCCGCCTTCATGTTGAAAGGCTTTGGGGAAAGCGTACAGAACACGTTTTGCCCAGCGCGACAGTTGGCGGTTGGACAAACCGGCTACGGCATTTTGCTCGTGAATCACAATCGGCACCCCGGAAATTTTTGCCGCCAAGCCGCCGGGGAAAGTCACGAAACCGCCAAAACCGATAACACACTCGACACGGTGTTTCTTAATAATCTGCTGCGCCGCGCGGACGGTTTTATACAGCGTAAACGGCAACATCAGCTTACGCTTGATGCCGTTGCCACGGATGCCTTTAATCGCCAGCGTTTCCAAGCGTATGCCGTATTGCGGCACGATGCGCTCTTCCATCGAATCTTTACTACCCAGCCAAATCACATGATGGCCGCGCTTTTGCAGCGACTCTGCAACCGCCAATGCAGGGAAAATATGGCCGCCCGTACCGCCGGCCATCAGCATAAAAGTTTTACCGCTCATGGTTTTACTCCACCGAATAACCGCGCATTTTTTGGCGGTTTTCATAATCAATGCGCAATAACAAAGTAACGCACACCAGCATGATAAAGACAGCCGAACCGCCGTAAGACATAAACGGCAAAGTCAGGCCTTTAGTGGGCAGGATACCGATGTTCACACCGATATTGAAGAAACTTTGAATACCAATCCAAATACCGATGCCGTTGGCGATGTACGCGCTGAACATCAAGCCCGAATCACGCGCCTGTTTGCCGATGGAAAACGCGCGCCACACCAGCCAGCCGTAGCAGAACACCAAAACCAGCATCCCTAAAAAGCCGAATTCTTCGCCGATAACGGCAAAAATAAAGTCCGTGTGCGCTTCCGGCAGATAGAAACGTTTTTCCAAACTTGCGCCCAAACCCTCGCCAAACCAGCCGCCGCGCGCAATCGCCATCAAAGAATGCGTCAGTTGATAGCCTTTGCCCAAAGGATCGCTCCACGGGTCCAAAAACGCCGCCACACGCGCCATACGGTAAGGCGCGGCCAAAATCAGCAAACCCATACCGCTCACAACGGTCGCCACCAATACGGCAAAATACTTCCACGGAAAGCCTGCCAAAAACAGCATACCCATGGTAATCACGACAATCACGACAAACGAGCCGAAATCCGGCTGGCCCATAATCAAAACCAAACCGACCGCCACCAACATAATCGGCAGAATCAAGGTCTTAAACTTGCGGAAGCGTTCCTTTACCCTTACCCGAGCTTCATTTTTGAAAGGGCTGCACACCAAATCGCCAATACCGGTAAACAAAGACGACCAACCCAAAGAATCCAAATCACGCAACATTTCTTCACGGCGCGTAAACAGGCTGGACAAATACAAGACCGTCGCCAATTTGAAAAACTCGGTTGGCTGCAAGTTGAGCGGTCCGATATGAATCCAGCGCGTCGCACCGTTAATCTCGCGGCCGACAAACAAAACCAGCAGCAATAGCAAACCCGAAACAGCAAAATAAAACGGAATAATCCGCCGCCAGAAGCTCATCTTCAGCAGGAAAAGCGGCAAGCATATGGCCACCGTAAACAGGATAAACATTGCCTGCTTAGACACAAAAGAAAACTGGCTGCCCCCTTCCGATGCCGCATACGCAATAGAAGCCGAATAAATCATAATCAGGCTGAAGACCGTCATTAAGACGACCATCCACAAGAGAGAAACATCAAACTTCCGACCATCGCGCGCAATCGGCCGGTCAAGCATTTTGGAAAGACTAATCATGAAAACATCCGTAACGGCTTGAATAAAATATTCAGACGGCCTGCTAATGGGCAAGAGGCCGTCTGAAAAAATGAATTAACGTTATTTTAAAGGTTTATTTCCAAACCAACAATTCAGAATCTTTAAAGATGCCGGATTCCGACGTTCTTTGCGCCCTCCCCTACCCTTTGATACCGGTAAAAGGCCGTCTGAAAACACTTTTATATTTTCAGACGGCCTTGTATAAATCTTTTCTTCAGGAAAATAGGCTACTTTTTATCAAATGCAAACTCTAAGCCACCTGCGGTATTTCCGCCCACGGCTGTATCTGTTCCAACTGCGCGGCGAGGCTAAGCAGCGTGTCTTCGCGCCCGTGTGCGGCGGCGAACTGGGTGCCGACGGGCAGCCCGTTATGCCGGTAAAGCGGCACGCTCATGGCGGGGTTGCCGCTCATGTTCAGCGGCGACGTATAACCGACGTATTGCAGCGTCGTGGCGGCTTCTTTTTCTAAAAACGGGTTGTTTTTCAACAGAAAACCCAAGCGCAGCGTGCCAAACAGCAGGCGCATGGCTTTTTGTGCGGCGGGCGGCGGCATCATCTCGCCGATTTTCGGCGTGGTGCGCGGGCAGACGGGCGTCATTAACACGTCGTAGCGTGTGAAAAATGCTTTGGCGGCACGTTCCTGCGCCAGCATCACGTCGCGCGCCCATGCCATTTCGCCCGCACTGATTTGCCGCCCCTGCACAATCATTGCCCACGTTGTCGGTTCAAGCAGGCAGTGCGGCAGTTTTTGTCCGGTTTCGTATTGATATTGGTAGAACAGTTTTGCCGTTTCGCCCATGACGATGATGCGGGCGGCGCGGTTGAGCTGTTCGGGCGGCGCGAAATCGGGCGTGGCTTCTTCCAATTCGTGTCCCGCCTCTTGCATCAGTTTCAAACTATGGGCGAACGCGGCTTCCGTGCCTTCGTCGTTGCCGCCGCCAAACCATGCCTGTTTCCAAAAAGCGATTTTCAGACGACCTGTTTCTTGTTTCAGACAGTCTGAAAAACCGTTTTCGGGCGGCGGCGGGCAGGCATACAGGGCGCGCTCTTGGGTTTTGGCGGCGATGTCCAGCAAAACCGCGCTGTCGCGCACGCTGCGGGTCAAGACATGGTCGCATACCAAACCTTGCCATGCCTCCGATGCGTTCGGCGCGTAACTACTGCGGCCGCGCGTGGGTTTCAGCCCGAACACGCCGCAGTTGTGCGCGGGTAAGCGGATGGAACCGCCGCCGTCGCTGCCATGCGCTGCGGGTACGACGCCCGAAGCCACTGCCGCCGCCGCGCCGCCGCTGCTGCCGCCTGCGGTGTAATCCGAATGCCACGGATTGCGCGTGATGCCGTAAATTTCGGTTTCGGTAACGGCATATGCGCCCCATTCGGGCGTGGTGGTTTTGCCGAACACGCGCAGCCCCGCATCGAGATAGGCTTGGGTCAAATCGCTGTTTTGCTTGGCAATGTAATGCTGCATCATGCGCGATCCCGACCATGTCGGCGCGCCTTCCCAATCCGCCAGCAGGTCTTTGAGCAAAAACGGTACGCCTGCCAGCGGCGTATCGGCATTTTCAGACGACCCCTGCCACGCCGCTGCGCGTTCGCGCAAATCGTGCGCCAACAGATTGAGCTTGGGATTAACCTCGTCCAAGCGGTTTAAAGCAGCCTGCAACACTTCATCGGCGGAGACTTCTTTTTTGCGGATCAGCTCTGCCAAACCGACGGCATCGTAACGGATGTAGTCTTGAAAATTCATGGGTTTTCCTTTCGGATTGATGAACACACGTTTTTTCGGTCAGGCATGGCTGCCCGCCGCCTCGCCGTTTGCCCGCATAGGCAATTTTTAAGAAACAGTAACACCGGATAAAGGCAAAGAACAAGTTTACCGTTGCTGCAAAAAGGTCGTCTGAAACTTCCTTAACGTTTTCAGACGACCTTTGAGACAATGACACACAAGGTTTACGGTAAAACCAACCCTCTTTTCATCTTTCAGACGGCCTTACAAAGCTTTGAACGCTTCGATAAACACTTCCGAACGGTGCGCATAGCCTTTAAACATATCAAAGCTCGCACAAGCAGGGCTGAGCAGCACGATATCGCCCGCTTCGGCTTGGGCGTATGCCGTTTGAACGGCTTCTTCCAAAGTGGTGCAGTCGATCATATTCAGACCGCAGCCGTCCAAATCGCGGCGGATTTGCGGCGCATCGACACCAATCAGAAACACGCCTTTTGCCTTGCCGGCAAGCGCGTCGCGCAGGGGTGTGAAGTCCTGCCCTTTGCCCATGCCGCCCAAAATTACGAAGAGCGGATTTTGCAAACCGGCAATCGCGGCGGCAGTCGCGCCGACGTTCGTGCCTTTGCTGTCGTCGATGAACACTACGCCGTTTTTCTCGCCGACTTTTTCCACGCGGTGCGGCAGGCCTTGGAAGGTTTTGACGTGTTCGAGCAATGCTTCGCGCGGCAAACCGATGGCTTCGCACAAGGCGACGGCAGCCATCACGTTGGCGGCGTTGTGCAGGCCTTGCAGCGGGATGTCTTGCGTGGCAATCAAATCCTCATTGCCTTGTTTCAGACGACCCGTTTCGCGTTCCAACCAAAAATCGGCTTCGTGTTCCAACGAAAACCATTTCACTTCACGCCCTGCCCGTTTCATGGCGCGGCAGAACACGTCGTCTGAATTCAAAACCTGCACGCCACCGCCACGGAAAATCTTGGCCTTGGTATGTGCGTAATCGAGCAAGTCGTCGTAGCGGTCAAGATGGTCTTCGGAAATGTTCAGCACCGTCGCCGCAGTCGGACGCAGGCTTTCGGTGTTTTCCAGTTGGAAGCTGGAAAGCTCCAACACCCACACGTCCGCCTTTTTGCCTTCGCGCTGCAATTCCGCCTCCAAAACCGGCGTGCCGATATTGCCCGCGATAACGGTATCCAGCCCACACTTGATGCAGAGATAGCCGACCAGACTCGTTACCGTGGTTTTGCCGTTGCTGCCGGTAATCGCGATTACCTTGTCGCCGCGGCGGTTCACAATGTCCGCCAGCAATTCAATGTCGCCCAACACGCGTCCGCCGTTTCGCTTAAAGGCCTCGATATCCGGCTGCCGCTCGCTGATGCCGGGACTGAGCGCCAGAATATCGAAACCATTGTCCAGCGCATCTTTCAGACGGCCTGTGTAAAACACCAGCCCATCAAACATCTTACCGATTTGCGACACGCGCTCCGGTTTCAGCTCCGCATCATAAGCGGCAACCTCCGCGCCGTTTTTGCGCAGATAGGCAATCATGGAAATACCCGTACCACCAAGCCCGGCGACGAGGATTTTTTTGTTTTGGAAAGTCATTTTGGTTTTGTCCTAAAACAAATCATATTGTTCAGGGGGGATGTCCGCTCCTGCTCAAGCCGCTTTCAGACAGCATCGCGGGCTGTTCAATAACCTGCCTTCAGGCGTTGGTAAATGTCGCAGCCGTCTTGGTCTCCGTTTTGACAAGCCTTACCAAACCATTCTTGAGCGAGCGCAAGGTCTTGGCGCACGCCGCGTCCTTCGGCATACATCACACCCAAATTGAATTGGGCACCAGCATGCCCTTGTTCTGCAGCCCTACGACACCACTGCACCGCCTGTGTATAGTCTTGACGGACTCCTTGCCCGTTGGCATACATCAGACCCAAATTAACTTGGGCATCGGCATTCCCTTGTTCTGCAGCCCTACGATACCACTGCACCGCCTGTGCATAGTCTTGACGGACGCCTTGCCCTTGTTCATACATCAGGCCCAAATTAACTTGGGCACCAGCATACCCTTGTTCTGCAGCCCTACGATACCACTGCACTGCCTGTGCATAGTCTTGACGGACGCCTTGCCCTTGTTCATACATCAGGCCCAAATTAACTTGGGCACCAGCATACCCTTGTTCTGCCGCCTTGCGATACCACTGCACCGCCTGTGCATAGTCTTGACGGACGCCTTGCCCTTGTGCATACCCATTGCCCAAATCGGTTTGGGCTTGGACTAATCCCTGCTCCGCTGCCTTACGATACCATCTGAACGCTTCGGCATAGTCTTGACGGACGCCTCGCCCTTGGTTATACATATCACCCAAATTATATTGGGCTTGGACTAATCCCTGCTCCGCTGCCTTACGATACCATCTGAACGCTTCGGCATAGTCTTGACGGACGCCTTGCCCTTGTTCATACATCAGGCCCAAATTAACTTGGGCTTGGGCATCCCCTTGTTCTGCCGCCTTGCGATACCACTGCACTGCCTGTGCATCGTCTTGAGGGACGTCTTGCCCGATGGCATACATCACGCCCAAATTATATTGGGCATCGACATTCCCTTGCTTCGCAGCTTGAAGCGTTTTCTGAAAATCCGGCATATTATCCGCCCACACCGCTTGGTTCAAGCCCAAGGCAATCAGGGCGGCGGCAAGCCATTTGGTTGGTTGTTTCATGGTTTCTCTCCTGTTTCAGTATAAGTCGGGTTTCAGCCGCCGTTAACGATAGGACGGGGCGGATTGCCGCCGCAGGTTTATTGCGCGTTCAAATGCCGTCTGAAAGGTGTTCGGACGGCATAGGTTCAGCGGATTTTGAGGGTACTCAAGCCGATTAACACCAATACGATGGTGATAATCCAAAAGCGGACGACGACTTGGGTTTCTTTCCAGCCTTTTTGTTCGTAATGGTGATGAATCGGCGCCATCAGAAAGATGCGTTTTTTGGTTCGTTTGTACCAACCGACCTGCAACATAACGGAAATAGCTTCAACAACAAACAGGCCGCCCATGATGACGAGGACAAATTCTTGGCGGATGATGACGGCAACGGTACCGAGCGCCGCGCCAAGCGCGAGCGCGCCGACGTCGCCCATAAAGACTTGTGCCGGATAAGCGTTAAACCACAAAAAGCCAAGACACGCGCCGCACATGGCGGTACAGAAAATCACCACTTCGTTTGCGCCGGCAACGTAAGGTAATTGCAGGTATTGGGCAAATTGGGAGTGGCCGCTGGCATAAGCAAAGATAGCAAGGCCGGCGGCAACAAGTACAACGGGGAATGCGGCCAAGCCGTCCAAACCGTCAGTCAGGTTAACGGCATTGGATGTGCCGACGATGGTCAGGTAGGACAATACCAAGAAGCCGACTACACCAAGCGGCAAGGCAACTTGTTTGAAGAAGGGAACAATCAGGATATTGTTGGCAGAATTTGTAGCAAGGTAGAACAACGCCAAACCGGCAATAATGGCAACGCTGGACTGCCACACCATTTTAAATTTGGCAGACACGCCGTTAGGGTCTTTATAAACCACTTTACGCCAGTCGTCGTAAAAACCGAGTGCGCCGGTAGCAAGCAGGACACCTAAGAGAATCCAGATATAAGGATTTGCCCAGTTGCCCCACAAGATTGTGGACACGGTAATGGCGGTCAAAATCAGCGAGCCGCCCATGGTTGGCGTACCGTTTTTGATCAGGTGGGTTTGAGGGCCGTCAGTACGGACGGCTTGACCGGCTTTAAGCGCAGTCAGCTTGCGGATGGTCCACGGACCAAGCAATAGGGAAAACGCCAAAGCAGTCAAAGCCGCCATAACGGCGCGGAATGTGGTGTATTGAAAAATATTCAGACCGGTTAACCAGTTACTGAAATGTGCGAGCCATAAAAACATGGGGCTTCCTTTTTTGTTTTTGTTGTTACAGCGGGCTTATCGCCCAATTAAAAATAAATCAGTATGCCGTCTGAAATTCCAGACGGCCTCATTGAGTAAGATTATTTCTCTACCACGCAAATCGGATAGTTTCCAGGATTCTTTCCGCCGCCCAAATCCAAGCAGGTATCTTCATAGATAAATGCCTGTACTTTCATTCCGGCATAAAACGCGGCAATCAGCAAACCAGCCAATAGTAAAATCTTTTTCATATTTCAGACGGCCTTATTGAGTAAGATTATTTCTCTACCACGCAAATCGGATAGTTTCCGGGATTCTTTCCGCCTCCCAAGTCCAAGCAGGTATCTTCATAGATAAATGCCTGTACTTTCATTCCGGCATAAAACGCAGCAATCAGCAAACCAGTCAATAGTAAAATCTTTTTCATATTTCAGACGGCCTTATTGAGTAAGATTATTTCTCTACCACGCAAATCGGATAGTTTCCGGGATTCTTTCCGCCTCCCAAGTCCAAGCAGGTATCTTCATAGATAAATGCCTGTACTTTCATTCCGGCATAAAACGCAGCAATCAGCAAACCAGTCAATAGTAAAATCTTTTTCATATTTCAGACGGCCATTTACGCGGTTGTTGCTGCCAACGCCTCAATCACTTCTTCCATCTTCATAAAGCGCGAGCCTTTGACCAATACAGTAGCGCGTTCAGGTAAATCGTGGCTCAACACTTGAATCAGCGGATCTTTGTCAGCAAACCACAAACCTTCCGCTCCAAATGTTTCCGCTGCTTCAACGCTGTTGTCGCCGACAAAATACGCGGCCTCGATGCCTTTATCCCGTGCATACGCGCCAACTTCGGCGTGCATGGCGGCGGCTTCATCCTCACCCAATTCACCCATATCACCCATTACAAAAATACGCGGCGCAGGCATAGCGGCGAGCACATCAATGGCGGCTTTCATACTGTCGGGGTTGGCATTATAAGTATCATCAATCAAAGTTGCATCTTTAATGCCTTGCTTGATATTCAGACGGCCTTTGATATTGCTGAAATTTTTCAGGTCGTCTGAAACTTCGGCAAGGCTCAAACCTGCCGCCAAAGCCAGAGCCGCTGCCGCTACGGCATTATGCACATTGTGACGGCCGGGGACCGGCAGTACCACGGCAACACGTTCATTACCACGCACCAAATCAAATTCGCAGGACAACGGTTTCAACTCAATATTTTCCGCATGGATATCGCCACTGGCAACGCCGAAAGTCTGAGCGTTCAATTGCGCAGTAGCGGCTTCAAATGTAGCGATATTGGCATCTTCGCACGGAATCAGCGCAATGCCGTCTGAAAGCAAACCTTCGTAGATTTCACTTTTGGCTTTGGCAATATCACCGACACCATCAAAACCGCAACCGACATGCGCGCGCAAAGCGTTATTAACTAAAGCAACATTCGGACTAGCGATTCGGGTCAACAAAGATAATTCACCAAAATGGTTCATGCCCATTTCAATGACGGCATAGCGGTGTTTTTCGTTCAGTTTCAACAAAGTCAGCGGCAGGCCGATATGATTGTTGAAATTGCCGGCAGTCGCCAACACAGCTTCATTACCGAATCGATGACGCAATACGCCGGCCAACATTTCTTTCACCGTCGTTTTACCGGAAGAGCCAGTAATACCAAAGACAAACGGATTCACATTTTCACGCCACGCCTTCGCCAGTTTTTGCAAAGCCACAAGCGTATCGTCAACCTTCAACGCGCCTTTCAAAGCCGCGCAATCTTCGCGCGAAACCACAACCGCCGTTGCCCCAGCTGCCAACACATCTTCAACAAAGTCATGCGCGTCAAAGCGCTCACCGGCAAGCGCGAAAAAAACATCGCCATCCTGAATATCGCGGCTGTCGGTTACGATGCGCGAAACGGGTTGATTTTCAGACGGCATCGGAAGGTTGAGGGTCTGACAAATAAAATTAAGGTCTAGTGGTTTCATGATTGTGTTTCTTGTCCTTGTTCTAACGGCTCCACATTTTTATCCGTATTTTGGGAAACCATTTTTAAATGACGATAATTGCATCTTGCCAGCACAATAAAAAGAATAGCGGCAAAATTTACACCGACAGTAAGCTTATGTACCGTAAGGCTAAATGATAATTGCAGTACACTTTCTATATAATACGTAAAAGAAAATGCCTCTCCTACAAAGACTATTTGCAACAAGCATGGCGTGTACACATATATCATTCTATTAAAACCTATTTCACGGAATTTAAACGCATTCCATGCTGCAGACAGCGCCAACACACCCAAAATGAAAAGTAAAATCCCAAAAAACACAGCCCATGCCATGTTGTTAATCAATCCTTGCACACTCTGAATTGATGCCAGAATCAACCAAACCACGCCCTGCACAAAAGTCAGCCATGCCATAAATTTGCCGCTTTTGGGCAATTTTTTATATTCAGGAAATGTATTGGAAAACCAACTTTTCATACTACAAATCACTTTCTCTTATCAACTGCCGATTTTCCCGTACTGCTGGTAATCGGAAAAACACAATACAATGGTTTTACCGTTTTGGCGGTAGGGGTGGCAAAGGCTGTAATTGCCATCTTTTGCCTCATAACGTATTTCATTTGTTTGTCCGGCAAATATTCTTTGCAAGTATTCACGCTCGCTCAAATGCGGAGCATAAAGATATTGCGTTTTGCTGATTGTTTCTTTATTGCCATTCCGAGTAACGACAAAACCATTATCATCGCCTACTCCCTGAGCATTGGGCGCCTACTCATCAATCCCACTTAAATGGGAATCGGCTGAGAAAGCCAAATAAACCTGTTTATTACCTATCGTATCCGGCACAATCACCGTAGCGGCTTTAAAGGCAGAATCTTCCTTCGACATCAGCTCAAGGATTAACGCCGCTTTTTTGATGTACACCAAGTCAAAATGATAATCTGCCAACGCGTTGATTTGCGATAGATTGTCCTTGACGATACGCTCTAGAGATTGAGTCAAAATCTGACGTTTTTTCTGAACAGTCAGATAATTTCCGCCAAATAACAGGGCTGCTAAAACGGGAAATACTGCCAACAACAAATATAAGGTTTTCCGGCCACCTTTGCTTTCTTCCTCTTGTCCTCGCTCGGCAATACGGGTCAAATTCAGCATGATGTTCAGTATCAAGGCACCCGCCATCACGGCAAAAATCCCCAAAATACTCATCAGGAAAATTTCTGTAATGTATTCGCGGAATACCTTAAGCCCGAAAACATTGGATAGAATCAGAACAAATACCCAGTACACCAGCAGCACAACTGCCACCATGCCGACGATATTCGTTGCCTTAACCAATTTCTTTGCGTTCATACTCTCAAATCTTGTTCAGACGGCCTATCTGTTCTGATTAATCAGCGGATACGGATTCACCGCGCCGTTCGGCAGATACACGCCGTAATGCAGGTGGGCCGGTGTGGTTTTAGCGTTGCCGGTTTTACCGACATAGCCGATAACCTGCCCTTCTTTGACTCGCTCATACAGGCGGATACGGGTAAATTTATTCAGGTGGGCGTAGTAATGCCACGCACCCGGCCCTTGAATACCGATAACTTTACCGCCCAATCGGTTGCGCCCAATTTTGGTTACGATGCCGGGCGTGGTACTGCGTATCGGCGTATTTTTCTTAGCAAAAATATCCACACCTTCATGCCTGCGCCCCTGACTGCGCGCTGCGCCCCAAGTATCGTCAAAACGTTTGCCTTTAACAGGATTGGGCAGGCTTTGCTCGGCCGGAGGCTGTTGCGCCCTCAACTGCTCGATTTCGGCAGTAGGACGCGGAAGTTGTTTGGTTGTACAGCCTGCGAATAAAACTACGGCCGCACTGATTAATAAGGTTTTTGTCGGCATTTTCAGCATCAAATCGGTCTCCTTGTTGTTCAGACGGCCTTGTTAAAAAATCCTCTGAAACAAACAACTGTGATGGGTTTAATAGCTGACGTGCCGTAATGCGTGTGTCGTTTTACTTTTATTGTATAGGTTTAAATCTTTTTCAGACGGCCTTGAGGTTTCGGGCCGTCTGAATATTTGCGTTATGGCTTAACCGCGCTCTGCCAATGCTTTTTCTGCGATTTCAAAATCGGAGAAATGGTGCTTCACGCCTTGTACATCCTGATAGTTTTCATGCCCTTTACCGGCAATCAGAATGATGTCGTTCGCGGCAGCCTGCTCAACCGCATAACGGATGGCGACGGCACGATCAACTTCGACACGTTCAGAATTAGGCACGGCAGGCAGGATGTCGTTGATGATGTCGTGCGGATTTTCCAAACGCGGGTTATCGCTGGTTACGACAACTTTATCCGCGCCCTGTACGGCTGCCGCGCCCATCAGCGGGCGTTTGCCGCGATCGCGGTTACCGCCGCAACCGAATACGCACCACAAAGCCGCGCCCTGCGGTTTGATTTCCTGCAAGGTGGAGAGTGCTTTTTCCAATGCGTCAGGCGTGTGGGCGTAATCGACGACGACCAAGGGCTTTCCGCTGTTCATGACGCAGTCCATGCGGCCTGAGGCGGGGCGGATTTTTGCCAGTACATCCAATACTTTATCAAGCGGATAACCGTTGGCACAAAGCAAGGCGATGCAGGCGGCGAGGTTTTGCGCGTTGAATCGTCCGAGCAGACAGGTACGGCATTTTCCTTCGCCCCATGGTGTTTGGAATACGGCTTCCATGCCGTCTGAAGAAGCGGTGAAATCGGTAATGCGGATATCGGCTTGCTCGCTGAAACCATAGCCATAAACGGCTAAATCGGGACAGTCTTTTTTCAGACGGCCTGCGAGTTCTGCACCGTATGCGTCATCGACATTGATGATGGCGTGTTGCAGACCATGCCAGTAGAACAGGCGCGATTTGATGGCACCATAGGCTTCCATGGTACCGTGATAATCGAGGTGGTCGCGGGTGAGATTGGTAAAGATTGCGCTGCGAAACGGCACGCCGTTGACGCGCGATTGGTCAAGGCCGTGACTGGAAACTTCCATCGCGGCGGCTGTTGCGCCTTGCTGACGGAAGCGGTAGAGCAGGGTTTGGACATCGACAGGAGCAGGCGTGGTATGCGTGGTCTCTTCCAATGCGCCCCAAAAGCCGTTGCCGACTGTGCCGATAATGGTGGTTTTTTCGCCCAACAGATCGGCAGCTTGCGCCAGCCATTGTGTGATGGAGGTTTTACCGTTGGTACCGGTTACGCCCCAAACTTTAAGGCCGTCTGAAACGTTGCCGTAAACTTGCGCCGCCAACATACCGGCGCGATGTCTTAAATCTTTAATGCCTTGATTGGGTACTTTCCATTCGGGATTCCATGTGAATTTGCCGTCATCATCCCAAAAAACAAAGGTCGCACCGTTGGCGATGGCGGCAGGAATATAGCTGCGACCGTCCGTATATTCGCCCTGACAGGCAACGAAAATGTCACCCTGTTTAATTTGTCGGCTGTCTGAATGCAACAAACGCCCTGCTGCGTTTTCACACAGCAGAGGCGGAAAGTTGGTTTCAGCCAAGGGGGTTAACTTGCTGAACATAAACAATATCTCTTTGATTGTTTGGATTATGACGGTACTTTGACAGTAGCGGTATTACTTAACGGCTTGGTCGGAGAAACGCCCAAGATGTTCAAACTTCCGCTCATGACTTCTTTGAATACAGGACCGGCAACCACGCCGCCGTAATAGCCGTTGGCAGTCGGTTCGTCGATGGTAACGGCCACAATCACGCGTGGATTTTTAGCCGGAGCAAAACCGATGAACGTACCGACGTGTTTGTTGTCCACATAGCGACCATTGACCAGTTTACGCGCCGTACCGGTTTTCGCACCGACGTCGAAACCATCGACAGCACCAGCAGTACCGGTACCGCCGGCCTCAGTAACGGAAACCATCAACTCGCGCACTTTTTTTGCGGTAGAGGCTTTGATGACGCGCTTGCCTTTAGGGGCAACCGCTTGTTTTTCAAAGCTGACCGGCAACAATTCGCCGTCATGGGTCAAGACAGTATAGGCACGCGCCAATTGCAATAAGCTTAATTGCAGGCCATAACCGAAAGACATGGTTGCCTGTTCGATTTTTTGCCATCTGCGCCAGCTTCTCAACAAACCTGCAGTCTCACCAGGAAAGCCTGAATGCATACGCACACCCACACCTAAATCGTGATAGAAATCGTACATTTCTTTAGGCGTAAACATGGCAGAAAGTTTACTGGTACCGACGTTGGAAGATTTTTGCATAATGCCGCGCACATCCAAAGTAGGATAAACGTGGGTATCTTGTACAGTAGCCGGACCGATTTTGTAAGGCAGGGTATTGAATGTATCGGTCGTATCCACTTTGCCGGAATCCAGCGCTTTGGCAATGGTAAACGGCTTCATGGCAGAACCGGGTTCGATCATGTCGGTTACGGCACGGTTGCGGCGCTGTTCGCTATTGGCTTGACCCGGTTGATTCGGATCGTAAGCCGGGCTGTTGACCAGCGCCAAAATCTCGCCGGTTTGTGCATCCAATACCACAACTGTACCTGCTTTGGCTTTGTGATATGCCACAGCCTTGTTCAACTCGTCATAAGCCAGCGTTTGAATACGCTGATCCAAAGACAAAATCATATCTTGGCCGTTTTTAGGCACGCTGTTGCGTGGAGAGTCGAGGCTGTCAACAATATTACCTTTGTTGTCGCGCAATACGACTTTCGCGCCATCTTCACCGCGCAGGCTGTCTTCACGGGAAAGCTCCAAGCCCTCCTGACCTTTGCCGTCAATATTGGTAAAACCGATAACATGCGCAAACAGATTGCCCATCGGATAATGGCGTTTCAATTCTTTTTGGAATGCGATGCCTTTAATGCCCAATGCTTTGATTTCTTCTGCTTTCTCGTAGCTGAGTTGACGTTTCAGGTAGATAAAGCCTTTGTCTTTTTTAGACAATTTATTTTTTAAAACTTCAACAGGCACATCAGCAATGGCCGACAGTTTTTCTAATTGTTCTGCAGTCGGCATTTCTTCCATACCGGAAGGCATGGCATACAATGACTCGGTAGGCGCACTCAAAGCCAATGTAGCACCATTGCGGTCGGTAATCATACCGCGTGATGCCGGCAACGGAAGCGTACGCACAAAACGTTGGTCGCCCTGATTTTTCAAAAATTCATGCTGACTGGTTTGCAGATAAACCCCGCGTACCAACAGACCGGTAAATGCCAGCGCAACAGCGCCCAACACCAAACCGATTCGTCCGTTACTTGTCAGCGGCTTTTTCGTTTTTGTTGTTCCAGACAGCATTTGAGGTTTATATTCGTTCTTAATTAACATGTTGAACTTCTCATGACTTAGCTGCTCAGTGAGCCATCAAATCCCGTAAATCTTGCACTAATGCAAGGCTCTGTATTCTTATTTTTTGCGTTCCAGCATAGCCGTATTATGCGCACCCGGCGGAAGCAGATGTTGCTTTTCGGCCGCCACTTTAATCAACTTGTGATTTGCCAATCTTGCTTGCTCCAATTTCAAGCGCGCGTAATCCTGTTCCAACTGAATTTCCCGTTTTTGTGCCTTATCCAACTCGATAAAATGCAAACGGGACTGGTTTTGCTTAAACACTACGGCAAAGGCAGAAACCGTCACCAAAACCAGCAATAAAATATTCAACTTACCCATCTCAAACTTTCAGACGGCCTGTCAACAGGACTATCTCTTACGACAGCGTTCAGACGCCATCCCCTACTCAATAACCGAAAATTCGCCACTGCTTCGCTCCGCCACACGCAAAACTGCACTGCGCGCACGCGGATTGGCTTCAGTCTCTGTCGAACCCGGTTTGATTGCTTTGCCCACAGCCTTCAAAGGCGGCTGAGGCAAATCCGCTTCCTTGACCACTGCCCAACGGGGCAATGGCGCATGTTGCGAATATTTTTTAATAAACTGCTTCACAATTCTGTCTTCCAGCGAGTGGAACGCAATGACAGCCAAGCGCCCACCCTCTTTCAGACGGCCTGCAACTTGCGGCAAAACTGCCTCTACCTCTTCGAGCTCGCGGTTAATAAAGATACGAACTGCTTGGAAGGTGCGCGTTGCAGGGTCTTGTCCGCGCTCACGAGTACGGACGTTTTGCGCCACAAGCTGCGCCAGCTTGCAGGTTGTATCGATGGGACTCTCCTCGCGTTGCGCAACAATGGCGTGCGCAATCTGGCGACTAAACCGCTCTTCACCATAATTCTTAATTACCTCGTGTAAATCCTGTTCGGATGCGGTTGCAATCCATTCTGCCGCAGACATCCCGCGAGTCGGATCCATCCGCATATCCAACGGTGCATCAAAGCGGAAACTGAATCCGCGGCTGCCATCGTCAATTTGCGGCGACGAAATCCCCAAATCAAAAAGCGCACCGTCAATCTTATCGATGCCTAATTCATCCAAGGCCGTCTGAAATGTTTCAAAACCATTGTGTACGACACTGACACGTTTATCTTGCGCCGCCAGCTCATTAGCTACCGCAATCGCCTCGGGGTCTTTATCAAAAACAACCAAACGACCCTGCTCACCCAAACGCGACAAAATCAGCCGGGAATGCCCTCCCCTACCGAACGTGCCGTCCACATAAATCCCGTCTTCACGGATTGCCAACGCATCCACCGCCTCATACAACAAGACAGTAACATGCTGATAATTTTCAACTTTACTCACAATTGCAAATCCGTTTGACTCAATTGGAAAGCCAATTCATCAGGATCGATATCCAAAGCCTGATTCATTTCCTCTTCCCAATGTTCGCGGCCCCACAACTCCATACGGTTTGCACGGCCAACCAAAGTAACTTCTTTTTCAAAATCCACGCGTTTGCGCAGATTGGCCGGAATCAAAACTCGTCCGGCGCTATCCCACTCCAAAATCTCCGCATTATGCAGCAGTAAATTCTGATACCGTTGTAAAGATTCATTGCCAGCCACTTTCAACTTCAAAATCTGCTCGGCTTTTTCTTCCCAAACGGGCTCGGGGTACATCAATAATTTTTTTCGGGAATCCAGTGTGACCACAATCGCAGGCGTATAACGGCGCAGCAAAATATCGCGGAATTTGGCAGGAATCGCCAACCGCCCTTTACTGTCCATACTCAATTCATGAGCACCGCCAAACACATCACACCCCAAATTCGATTAAAATAAAACAGAGTGGGATTAAAAATCCCATCTTCCTAAAATCTTTCGTTTTCACTTCCACGGAACACTTTTTAGGAAAAAGTAACCACTTTCACCCACTATGCCCCACTAACTGACACTATAAGAAATTTTGGCAATCAGGTCAAATCCGTTTCTTATCTGAAATAAAACACTAAACACTTTAAATTCAATAGGTTATATATATAAAAAAGCATGACAAATTGATATGTTAGTAGTTTCATATAGCATAAAACACTATATATAGTATCATTTTTGTTTTTAACATACTACATATAGTATTTTTATACCCTATTACCACCCCTCTCACAAGGGGCTATAATATACAAACAAATTCAAATTTTTTACATTATCTAACAGTCATGAAGCCACAACTCCCCCTCCCTTCCACTGATGCACAAGCCTCTTCAGCACACCTGACGAAGCTCATAAAAAACGAAATTGAACAACATCAAAACTGGATACCCTTTTCCCGTTTTATGGAGCTTGCCCTTTACACACCTCAATACGGCTATTACAGTGGAGGCAGCCATAAAATCGGCACAGACGGCGACTTCATTACTGCCCCAACCCTCTCCCCCCTATTCGGACAAACCCTTGCCAAACAACTTGCCGAATTACTGCCGCAAACAGCAGGCAATATCTATGAATTTGGTGCAGGTACAGGCCATCTTGCCGCTACTTTGTTACAAAATCTTTCAGACGACCTGAGTCATTACTACATTATTGAGCTATCAGCAGAGCTTGCAGAGAGACAACGTCAACATATTCTTGAGCACACATCTCCCGAAGCAGCCGCCAAAATCATCCACCTCACCGCATTACCCGAACACTTTGACGGCATCATCATCGGCAACGAAGTATTGGATGCCATGCCGGTTGAACGCTTAATTTATCAAGATGGAGGATTTCAACAAATCGGCGTCAGCCTAGAGAATGACGAGCTAATCGAAGCCATCAGACCATTGACCCAATCCGAACTGATACAAACAGCCGCCTTATATTTTCCTCCCCTCCCTTCATACACAAGCGAGCTGCATCCGGCACAATATGCCTTTATCCAAACCCTGGCCGCTAAATTACAGCGCGGCGGCATGATATTTATCGATTACGGCTTCGACGCCGCCCAGTATTACCATCCGCAACGCAAAGAAGGCACATTTATCGGCCACTATCGCCACCACACCATCCACGACCCATTTTTCAATATCGGCCTGACCGATTTGACTGCGCACGTCAATTTCACCGATATCGCACGCGCCGGCACGGAAGCAGGTTTGGACTTAATCGGCTACCTGCCCCAATCCTATTTCCTGCTCAATCTCGGCATCACTGATCTACTTTCACAAATCGGCAGCCCGGATTCGGTTGAATATATCCAAGCCGCCGCCGCAGTACAGAAACTGATACATCAGCACGAAATGGGCGAACTTTTTAAAGTGATCGCTTTTGGCAAAGACATTGATATCGATTGGACAGGCTTCAGCCACGGCGATATTTGCCATAAGTTATAGCCTGACAACCTACTTTTTATTTTTTAAAAACAATAAGAAATAAAAAAAAGCAAAATTAGCGCTTGCCAAATATTCAAAAAAAACTATAATAGCGACTTCACGAAACGGCGAATTAGCTCAGTCGGTTAGAGCAGAGGAATCATAATCCTTGTGTCCGGGGTTCGAGTCCCTGATTCGCCACCAAATTTCGGGGGTATAGCTCAGTTGGTAGAGCGCTTGCATGGCATGCAAGAGGTCAGCGGTTCGATCCCGCTTACCTCCACCACTAAACAAAAAAGCTCTTGTTAAACACAAGAGCTTTTTTGTTTGGCTTAATCTTAATTAATAACTGATTGCTCATTAATTTTGCCATCTCAATACCCAATCAATAAAGGCCGTCTGAAACATTTCAGACGGCCTCTTGTCTTTTAATTACTTCACAAGCTTCAATACTTTTTTCGGTTTTTCTTCCGCAGATTCAGCTTTTTTATCTTCGACCACTGCAGCTTCGATAGAAGCAGGCTGATATGGTTCTACCTCAAACCCCATACCCTCTCCACTTTCGCGGCCAAATATACTGACAATATGACCGACCGGAATCCAAATCTCGTGCGCTACGCCGGAAAAGCGTGCAGAAAAATTGACCCACTCGTTGTCAATATTCAAGTTATGGCTGGCAGTAGGGCCAATATTTAAAACAATTTCATTGTCACGCACATACTGCATCGGCACACGGGTATGTTCATTTACCCAAACAACGATGTGCGGTGTTTGGTTATTGTCCAAACACCATTCATACAAAGCACGCAACAAATACGGTTTGGTTGAAGTTGCCATATATCCATCCTTTAGCGGCGCATGGCTTTTTCAGCCGGCGTCAATGCCTCAATAAAGGCTTCGCGTTGGAAAATACGCTCGGCGTACTTCAGCAAAGGCGCAGCAGATTTACCCAGTTTGATGTCGTAATAGTCCAAACGCCACAGCAGCGGAGACAAGGCAACATCAATCATAGAAAAGTCATCGCCCAAGATATATTTGTTTTTAGTAAAAGACGGTGCCAACAGTGTCAAACCATTGCCAATGGCTTCACGCGCTTTAGCTTGTTCTTTATTGGTAGATTCAGGGTTTTCCAACACTTGCACCAAACTGAACAATTCTTTTTCCATACGGTACAGCACCAAACGGCCGCGACCGCGCATAACAGGATCACCCGGCATCAACTGAGGATGAGGAAAACGCTCGTCAATGTATTCGTTGATAATGTTTGATTCGTGCAAAATCAAATCACGCTCAACCAGAACCGGTACTTGGTTATACGGATTCATCAAAGCCAGGTCTTCAGGTTTATTGAACACATCCACATCTTTGATTTCAAAATCCATGCCTTTTTCGTACAGCACAAAACGGCAGCGTTGGCTGAATGGACAAGTAATACCTGAATACAATGTCATCATAATCTTTTACTCCTGATAAATCTTTTCAGACGGCCTTAAGCCTTATAAAAATTCAGACAGAATTATACATAATTTCAAACACTTAATCCAGAAATTTCACATATCATATTGTTTATATTAAGTAATTTTAAAATTTACATTATTTCCGCATAAACCGATTTCACAAACAAAAAGGCAAACCTGAAACAGGTTTGCCTTTTTGATTCAAAAGAATTAGTGAACGTCTTTCCAGAATTCTTTTTTCAGGAAGTAAGCCAATGGCAGCATTACCGCAAACAGGAATGCCAGAACCATGTAGCCGATGCGGTGGCGTTGCAACTGAGCAGGCTCACCCATGTACACCAAGTAGTTCACCAAATCGCGTACATAAGTATCGTACTCTTTTTGGATCACTTTACCGTTAGGCAGGCGACGGCTGTGCAGACCGGTAGATTCCCAATACAGCTTAGGAGTCAGGTTGCCATGCTCGTCCTTAATCATAACGGGCTGACCTTTGGCATCCAACTCAACGGCTTGAACACCTTGTTGCTCCCACAATGGGTGAGGCATACTCGCGCCGGCCAAAACGGTATTATTCCAACCGGTCGGACGAGTTGGGTCTTTATAGAAGCCACGCATATAAGCGTACAGGTAGTCCGCACCTCTAGAACGGGCAATCAGGGTCAAATCCGGCGGAGGCGCACCCAACCATTTGGAAGCATCTTTCGGATCCATGGCCGCTACCATCACGTCACCAACGTTGTCTGTTGTGAACATCAGGTTTTTCTTGATTTCATCTTCAGTCAAACCGATGTCTTTCAGACGGTTGAAGCGCATACCGCTTGCAGAGTGGCAAGACAAACAGTAGTTTGTAAAGATTTGCGCACCGTGCTGCAGGCTGACTTGGTCACGCAGGTCGATATCGACTTTTTCGTAGTGTCCGCCGCCGCTGGCGACGGCTGCACTCATAGGCACTGCCAGCAATAAGGCAGCAAACCAGTTTTTCAGAGTTTGTTTCATTTTCGCTGCCCTCATCAGATATTGGTTGCAAACAAGTAAGCACCAACAACGGTAATACCGACGTAAACAAAGAACATAATTTTTTGTTTAGTAGTGCTCATGGTTACGCGTTCAGGAACTGGTTTGTTGGTATCCAGTTTGGTATAGAACGGCATACCCAGGAAGAATGCAAAGTAGACGAAAGACAGGATACGTGCAACCAAAGTACGAGTATCAGTTGCTACCATTGCACCCAAAATACCCAAACCGATGAAGGCAATGATGAACAGAACCAACGCAGTTTTGAAGATTGGGCCGCGATAACGGACAGATTTAACCTCGCCTTTATCCAACCAAGGCAACAAGGCAATCAGTACAACTGCTGCACCCATACCGATTACACCCCATACCTGAGTACCGGCAAAGGAAGGAATCGCACGCAGAATTGCGTAGAACGGAGTGAAGTACCATACCGGCGCAATGTGCGGAGGTGTTTTCAGCGCATTCGCTGCATCGAAGTTTGGTGCCTCCAAGAAGTAGCCGCCGCCTTCAGGTGCAAAGAACAACACAGAACAGAAGACAATCAGGAATACAACGACACCCAAGATGTCTTTAACGGTGTAGTAAGGATGGAATGGGATACCATCGCGTGGAATACCGTT
The DNA here is from genome assembly GCF_051957055.1 of Neisseria sp. P0020.S005. NCBI lineage: Bacteria > Pseudomonadati > Pseudomonadota > Betaproteobacteria > Neisseriales > Neisseriaceae > Neisseria > Neisseria sp. P0020.S005. The sequence continues at coordinate 135,097 of NZ_JBQCWV010000005.1, forward strand.
TTCGTCTTTGTTTTTCTTGATTTCAACGCCATCAGGGTTGTTAGAACCCACTTCGTGCAGGGCGATGATGTGAGCCACGACCAAGCCGAGCAATACCAGAGGTACTGCGATAACGTGCAGGGCGAAGAAGCGGTTCAAAGTAACGTCGGAAACGTTGAAGTCACCGCGGATCCAAGTGGACAAATCAGGACCGATAACAGGGATGGCGGAGAACAGGTTAATAATTACCTGCGCACCCCAGAAGGACATTTGACCCCAAGGCAACAGGTAACCCATAAAGGCTTCTGCCATCAATGCCAAGAAAATCAGGGAACCGAAAATCCACACCAATTCACGAGGTTTTTTGTACGATCCGTAAATCAGACCACGGAACATGTGCAGATAAACGACGATGAAGAAGAAAGATGCGCCGGTAGAGTGCATGTAGCGGATAATCCAACCTCCGGACACGTCGCGCATGATGTACTCTACTGCGGTAAAGGCAGCAGGCAGATGGTAGGCGTTAAGGTTGCCGTCCGGTTTGTAGTTCATGGTCAGGAAAATACCGCTGACGATTTGAATTACAAGGACGAGCAGAGCCAAAGAGCCGAAGTAATACCAAAAGTTGAAGTTCTTCGGCGCATAGTATTGAGCCAAATGCTCATTCCACATTTTAGACAGAGGGAAGCGAGCGTCCATCCAGCCTAACAATGCTTTTGCTTTGCTATTGGTTTGGTTTGCCATAATTATCGTTCCTTATTTTTAGTCTTCGCCCACCAAAACAGTTGTATCGCTCAGATATTTGTAAGGCGGTACAACCAAGTTGGTCGGTGCAGGAACACCTTTGTATACTCGGCCTGCAATGTCGAATTTCGAACCGTGGCAAGGGCAGAAGAAACCGCCTTTCCAGTCTGCACCCAAGTCAGCGGGAGCAATGTCGGGACGGTAAGTCGGAGAGCAACCCAGGTGGGTACAGATACCGATAGCAACGAGGAGGTTCGGCTTGATCGAACGGGTCTCGTTTTTAGCGTATTCCGGTTGCTGATCCGCATCGGAATTAGGGTCCGTAACTGCGCCATCCAAACTTTTCAAGTCTTTGAGCTGTTGATCTGTGCGGTTGACCAGCCAAATCGGTTTGCCCTGCCATTCGGCAGTCAGCATTTGGCCTGCTTCGATTTTGCTGACATCTACTTCGACAGCAGCACCGGCAGCCTTAGCTTTCTCCGATGGAAAGAAGCTGGCCACGAAAGGCGTAGCTACGCCCAGAGCCGCCACACCGCCTGCACCGCATGTAGCCAGTGTCAGGAAACGGCGGCGACCGTTGTTGATTTCTTGATTATCCATTATTCAGTCGTCCTAAAATTTTGGGAATACCGAGCCATTAAACAGCGTAATTCTACCTAGTTTGTTGTAATACTCAAAGCATTATTTAAAATAAGGTAAAGTTTTATGATATTGCTCAATACTCAAGCAGGATTGTTTTCATCAAAGTGAACCACTTCGATACCGAATTTTTCTGCCACGGCATCGCCTAAGGCGCGGACGCCGTAACGTTCTGTTGCATGATGGCCGGCACTGATAAATGCCACACCCGTTTCATTGGCAAGATGATATTGCGCTTCGGAAATTTCACCGGTCAGATACGCATCGACACCTTCGTCTGCGGCCGTCTGAAAAAATCCCTGCGCACCGCCGCTACACCAGGCAATGCGTTTGATTTCGCGTTCAAGATCGCCGATAACGGTCGGCTTGCGGTCAAATACCGCCTCGATGCGTTCAGACAACTGCGCCAATGTTTGCGTGGTTTTCAGACGGCCTGTATTTAACAGGTTTTGCTCGCCGAATTGTTTTTCAAGCACCCAATCGAGTTTCTCGGCCAACTGCGCGTTATTGCCTAATTGCGGGTGCGCGTCCAGCGGCAAGTGGTAGCCCGCCATATTGATTTGGTGTTGCAACAAGGTTTCAATGCGTGTTTTTTTCCAACCGGTAATCGTGACAGGCTCGCTTTTCCAAAACATACCGTGGTGGACCAAAAGCAGATCCGCCCCCTGCCCTACGGCAAAATCGATTGCGGCTTTGCTGGCGGTAACCGAAGTGGCAATTTTGGCAATTTCTTCTTTGCCTTCGACCTGCAAACCGTTGGGCGCATAGTCCTTAAACAGCCCGACCTGCAATGTCTCATCGCACCAAGCCAGAATTTCGCGGCGTAAAGCCATATTCCGCTCCTTATATCTATCTTCAAAAACAGCTTCGCATTCTAACCGCAAAATCTGTTTATGCCTCAAATTCTTACATTCCGATTTCAGCAATCATTCCCAACATTAATCATTTGCACATCATCATGAATTATTTTAATATACCCCACCTTACCCACAGGCCGTCTGAAAACACATGGACTCTATTATCGAATTGCGTCATCTCAAAACCTTGCTGGCTTTAGAAGAAACCGGCAGCGTTTCCCTTGCCGCCAAACGGGTTTTCCTGACCCAATCCGCCCTGTCGCACCAAATCCGCGCCTTGGAAAATTATTACGAAACGCCGTTGTTTGAACGTAAATCCACACCTTTGCGCTTCACTCCGGCCGGTATGCGCCTGTTGCAACTGGCGCGTGAGCTGTTGCCGCAGGTTGCCGCCGCCGAACGTGATTTGGTGCGGATTATCGAAGGCGAAGCGGGCGAACTCAGACTTGCCGTCGAATGCCACACCTGCTTCGACTGGCTGATGCCTGCCATGGGCGAGTTCCGCCCCTTATGGCCGCAAGTTGAATTGGACATCGTTTCAGGCTTCCAAGCCGATCCGGTCGGGCTGCTGTTGCAACACCGCGCCGACCTTGCCATCGTTTCCGAAGCCGAGCCGCTCAACGGCATCAGCTACCGCCCTCTGTTTGCCTATGAAATGGTCGGCATCTGCGCAGAAGACCACCCGCTTGCCGACAAAGACGTTTGGGAAGCGGAAGACTTTATCGACGAAACCCTGATCACTTATCCCGTCCCCGACGAAATGCTGGATTTGCCCAAAAAAGTGCTGCTGCCTAAAGGCATTAATCCGCCACGCCGCCACAGCGAGCTGACCATCGCCATTATCCAGCTGGTTGCCAGCAAACGCGGCATCGCCGCCCTGCCCTATTGGACGGTCATGCCGTATTTGGAAAAAGGCTACGTCGTCCACCGCAAAATCACTTCAGACGGCCTGCAGAGCAAACTTTATGCCGCCATTCGTACGGAAGACGCCAACAAAGGCTATCTGGACAACTTCTGTCAAATCACGCATGACCGCTGTTTTGCCGACTTGCCGGGTTTGAGCGAATTGGAAATGTAAACTTAAAACAATCAAAAGGCCGTCTGAACAATTTTCAGACGGCCTTTTTTAATATATACAAAAGTTTCACTACTTCTATTCGGACTCATCCGAACCCAAACACGCCGACAAATCGATTTCAGACGGCCATGTTTTATCAGGCGCAACCCGAATATCGAAATGCTCGCCGCGATAGTCGAAAACCAAACGCCAAGCGTGCAAAAACAAATGTTCCGCCTCATCGCCGCCATACAGCGTATCGCCCAAAATCGGACTGCCTATGCTTTTCATGGCCACGCGCAGCTGATGGGTTTTGCCGGTAAACGGTTGCAACACAAACAGGCGCAAACCGGGCTGCAGGCTTTGACTGCTGAAACGGGTAACGGCAAAATTATCCTCATCACGCGTCAGCTTCCATGTACCGCGCCTCGAACGCGCCATACCGCCTTTCACCCAGCCCTGCTTTTTCGCCGGCTTGTGCGTACCGAGTGCCAAATAAGTTTTACGCATGGTTTTCTCGGCAAACTGTGCCGACAAAGCGGCCGCGCTGTCGCGGTTGAGCGCAAACAGCAACAGGCCGCTGGTGGCTTTATCCAAACGGTGAGCCAGCCACACGCGTTCAACGCCGAGTTGCTGCGCCAGCGAAGCGGTCAGGCAAACATCCCCTTCCGATTCGCTGTGCACCGATACGCCGCAAGGCTTATTAATGACCACAAAATCTTTGTGTTCAAAAACAATGTCCCACATTTCAGACGGCCTTCAACACAATACCGTCGCCAAGCAGGGTCAAAATACCCAGCAGGCAGAACAAGATACATGCGGCAATGCGTACTGCTTTGGCTGGAATTTTGCGCATCAGCATTTCGCCCAAATACACGGCAGGCACAGAAGCAATCATCAAACCAGCAATACTGCCGACCACGACCAGCAGGATAGATTGGTATTTTGCCGCCAAAAGAACCGTCGCAATCTGCGTTTTATCGCCGATTTCCGCCAAGAAAAACAGGACGACCGTCGCCGTAAATGCGCCGTATTTCAGCCACTTACCGTCAGGGTCTTCGTCTTTATCCGGCAACAGCAGCCATAATCCGACCGCAATAAAACTGCCGCCGACCACCCATTTCATGACTTCGGGCGAAATAGCGGATGCCAGCCAGACACCGAGTGCGGCTGAAACAAGATGGTTCAACAGGGTTGCAATAAAGATACCGGCAACAATCGCGTTTTTGTGGGCAAAACGTGCAGCCAAAAAGAGCGCGAGCAATTGCGTCTTATCGCCGATTTCGGCAATAGCAACGCCCAGCGTCGAGGAGAAAAAAGCTTCCATGATTTAAGATACTCAACCGAAAAGCGGGCAAACAAAAAGCGCTGTGCATACCGCCCGCAAGGGTATGGACAACGCTTACGTCTTGCCTGTCTTCCGATAAAGCAGAGAAGATACCGCTGCCACGGCCACACAAGCCGATTATGTTGACAACGGTTTCGGCATTGCGCCGAATGGCTACTCCCGTAAGAGTGAAGCGCAGATTTTACGGCAAACAAAAGTTTGAAGCAAGAAAAACAAAAGGCCGTCTGAAACCTGATTCAAGCAGATTTCAGACGGCCTTTTTTACAGCGATTAATTATCGGAGAACAAATCGCCTACTTTTTCCCAAAACGATTTTTTACGCGGGGTTTGGCTGAGGTCGAGGCCGGAGGAGATTTTTTCAAATTCTTCCAGCAACTCTTTCTGACGGTCGGTCAGGTTGACCGGTGTTTCAACCAAAATGTGGCAGTACAAATCGCCGGTCGAGCTGGAACGCAGAGACTTGATGCCTTTGCCTTTCACGCGCATACGGCGGCCGGTTTGCGTTTCTTTCGGAATGTGCAGTTTGACTTTGCCGTCCAAAGTCGGCACTTCGACTTCGCCGCCCAATGCGGCAATGGCAAAGCTGATCGGCAGTTCGCAATGCAGGTCTAAGCCGTTGCGCTCAAAGATTTTGTGCTGTCTCACGCGGACATTGACGTACAAATCGCCTGCCGGCGCGCCGTGTTGACCCGGCTCGCCCTCGCCGCTCAAGCGGATGCGTTGACCGTCGTCGATGCCTGCCGGAATGTTGACTTCAACCGTTTTGCTGGTCTTGGTACGGCCTTCGCCACGGCATTTGACGCAAGGATCTTTGATTTCTTTGCCTGTACCGTGACAAGTCGGACAAGTCTGCTGCATTTGGAAAATGGCTTGGCGGACGTGTACCGTACCTGAGCCGTGACAGGTCGAACAAGTTGATGCGGATGTACCCGGCTTAGCACCTGAGCCGTGGCAGACATCACATTCTTCGTAAGTCGGAATGTTAATGCGTTTTTTCACGCCTTTGGCGGCTTCTTCAAGCGAAATCTCTATGCCGACCTGCAAGTCCGCGCCGCTGTAATCCGGCTGACGGCTGCCTGCGCTGCCGCCACCGCCGAACATTTGGCTGAAAATATCGGAAAAATCGAAGCCTTGCGCACCACCGAATCCGCCTTGGCCGCCGAAACCGCCAAAGCCACCGAATCCGCCCGCACCTGCGCCCTGTTCGAACGCGGCATGACCGTATTGGTCGTACATGGTACGTTTTTCCTTGTCAGACAAGGTGTCGTAAGCTTTTTGGACTTCTTTAAATTTTTCTTCCGCTTCTTTGTTGTCAGGGTTGCGGTCGGGATGGTATTTCATTGCCAGCTTGCGGTAGGCTTTTTTGATTTCATCGTCGCTAGCGCTGCGGGCAACACCAAGGGTTTCGTAAAAATCTTTATTGCTCATAATTTTGATAGTGTTAAGAATGAATTCAAACTGGGTGGGATATGTGGGCGAGTATCAAAAACTCAAGTCAGTATTTTCAAGGCCGTCTGAAATTGTGCTTTTCCGACATCCAAACATTCAGACGGCCTTTGTCAAACCGACAGGCCCGACAACCTGCTATAATCCCATCTTTATTTTTTCCAACGTTTTCAAGCGAAAAACAGAATGACCATGCAAGAACATTACCAACCCGCCGCCATCGAGCCTGCGGCGCAGAAAAAATGGGATGACGCCCGTATTTTCAACGTCTCCGAAGACGCTTCCAAACCCAAATACTACTGCCTCTCCATGTTCCCCTACCCCAGCGGCAAGCTGCACATGGGGCATGTGCGCAACTACACCATCGGCGACGTATTGAGCCGATTCAAACTCTTAAACGGCTTCAACGTCATGCAGCCTATGGGTTGGGACGCGTTTGGTATGCCGGCGGAAAACGCGGCGATGAAAAACAACGTCGCCCCCGCCGCTTGGACTTACGACAACATCGAATACATGAAAACCCAGCTCAAAAGCCTGGGTTTTGCGATTGACTGGGAACGCGAAGTCGCCACCTGTAAACCCGAGTACTACCGTTGGGAGCAATGGCTGTTTACCAAGCTGTTTGAAAAAGGCATCGTCTATCGCAAAAACGGCACGGTAAACTGGGATCCTGTCGACCAAACCGTCCTTGCCAACGAGCAAGTCATCGATGGACGCGGCTGGCGTTCGGGCGCGTTGATCGAAAAACGCGAAATCCCGATGTATTACTTCAAAATCACCGATTACGCCGAAGAGCTGCTCAACGACTTGGACAAGCTGGAACACTGGCCGGAACAAGTCAAAACCATGCAGCGCAACTGGATCGGCAAATCTCGCGGCATGACCGTACGCTTCGCCGTTTCAGACGACAGCAAACAAGGCTTGGAAGGCGATTACGCGAAATTCCTGCAAGTTTATACCACCCGTCCTGACACGCTGATGGGCGCGACTTATGTTGCCGTTGCCGCCGAGCATCCGCTGGCAACCGCCGCAGCCGCCGACAAACCCGAATTGCAGGCATTTATCGCCGAATGCAAAGCCGGTTCCGTTGCCGAAGCCGATATGGCGACGATGGAGAAAAAAGGCGTGCCGACCGGCCGCTACGTCGTCAATCCGCTCAACGGCGACAAGCTGGAAGTGTGGATTGCCAACTATGTATTGTGGGGCTACGGCGACGGCGCAGTGATGGCGGTTCCGGCGCACGACGAACGCGATTTCGAGTTTGCCACCAAATACAATCTGCCGAAAAAGCAGGTCATTGCCGTCGGCGACAACGCATTCGACGCAAACCAATGGCAAGAATGGTACGGCGACAAAGAAAACGGCGTATTGGTCAATAGCGGCGACTTGGACGGCATGAATTTTCAGACGGCCTTCGACGCCATCGCCACCAAGCTGCAAAGCCAAGACGCAGGCGAACCTAAAACCCAATACCGCCTGCGCGACTGGGGCATTTCGCGCCAACGCTACTGGGGCTGCCCGATTCCCATCGTCCATTGCGAAAAATGCGGTGACGTACCCGTCCCAGCCGACCAACTGCCCGTCGTCCTGCCTGAAAACGTCGTACCCGACGGCATGGGTTCGCCTTTGGCAAAAATGCCCGAATTTTACGAAACCACCTGCCCATGCTGCGGTGGCGCGGCGAAACGCGAGACCGACACCATGGACACCTTCATGGAATCGAGCTGGTACTTCTTCCGCTACATGTCGCCCAAGTTCGCAGAAGGCATGGTATCGACTGAAGCCGCGAAATACTGGGGCGCGGTCGACCAATACATCGGCGGTATCGAACACGCAATTTTGCACCTCTTGTACGCGCGTTTCTTCACCAAACTGATGCGCGACGAAGGCTTGGTCAATGTTGACGAACCGTTCGAACGCCTGCTGACTCAAGGCATGGTCGTCTGCGAGACCTACTACCGCGAAAACGACAAAGGCGGCAAAGACTGGATCAACCCTGCCGATGTCGAGCTGACTTTCGACGACAAAGGCCGCCCTGTTTCTGCCGTTCTGAAAGCAGACGGACTGCCAGTCGTCATCAGCGGCACGGAAAAAATGTCCAAGTCCAAAAACAACGGTGTCGATCCGCAAGAACTGATTAACGCCTACGGTGCGGACACCGCTCGCCTGTTCATGATGTTCGCCGCACCGCCCGAACAGTCCCTCGAATGGAGCGACAGCGGCGTCGAAGGCGCACACCGCTTCCTGCGTCGTCTGTGGCGTACCGTTTACGAATACCTGAAACAAGGCGAAGCAGTCAAAACGTTCGCAGGCAACCAAGACGGTTTGTCTAAAGAACTCAAAGACCTGCGCCACAAACTGCACGCCACCATCGCCAAAGTCAGCGACGACTACGGCCGCCGTCAGCAGTTCAACACCGCCATCGCCGCCGTAATGGAACTGCTCAACCAATACGATAAAACCGACACCGGCAGCGAACAAGGCCGCGCCGTCGCTCAAGAAGTATTGGAAGCCGCCGTACGCCTGCTGTGGCCCATCGTGCCGCACATCTGCGAAACCCTGTGGAGCGAATTAAACGGCGCGAAACTGTGGGAAGCAGGCTGGCCGACAGTCGACGAAGCCGCCTTGGTCAAATCCGAAATCGAAGTCATGGTTCAAGTCAACGGCAAACTGCGCGGCAAAATCACCGTTGCCGCCGACGCATCCAAAGCCGACCTCGAAGCCGCCGCCCTTGCCAACGAAGGCGCAGTGAAATTCATGGAAGGCAAGCCTGCGAAGAAAATCATCGTCGTACCGGGCAGACTAGTGAACATCGTGGTGTAAAGCCGATTCGGCATTGATTGCTGTAATTAGGAAAGGTCGTCTGAAAACTTGGAAACAGGGTTTTCAGACGACCTTTTTAAGGTAGATTGAGTTGTCTACATTACAGACCTCAAATAACTTAAATCTCAAAATCCAAAACATGAATTTATTTTTCGATACCGAATTGGGAAAGCAACAAAATAAAGCAACCCACAAAATCCGTGTAATGAGCGAGGCTTGGCTAGAAAAAAACGGCTACTGTCCCTGTTGCGGAAGCAAGCCGATGCAGAGATTTACCAATAACAAACCTGTTGCAGACCTCTTTTGTCCAAACTGTCACGAGCAATATGAATTAAAGAGTAAAAATCAAAAAACTATAGGTAACAGTGTACCTGACGGTGCATATCACACCATGTTGGAGCGCATCCAGTCAGATACCAACCCAAACTTTTTCTTTCTTGCATATAAAAAAGCGGATTACTCCATACAGCAATTGGTGCTTGTACCTAAACATTTCATAACACCGGACATGATTATTCCCAGAAATAAAGGTATTAAAAACCGACCGCACCACATCATGTGTTCCATTAATCTTGTACCTTTACCTGAAAGCGGCAAAATATTCTTGATAGACAATTCCCGCATTATCGAACCCGAAATCGTTCTGAAAAAATGGCAATCCAATCTATTTTTACGCAACCAAAATGCGGAACGCAAAGGCTGGCTTTTGGCTATTATGAAATGTATCGATCAACTCCCCGAAGAATTCACATTGTCACAAATGTATGAATTTGAAAACAAACTATCCATCCAATTTCCCCAAAACAACCATATCAAAGACAAAATCCGCCAACAATTACAAATTTTGCGTGATCAAAATATGATCGAATTCATTGGTCGCGGACTTTACAAAAAATCAATAAATTGCGCCTAACTCCCAAGGCGTTTTGATTTCAAATCATGATACTGAATTCACAAGGGATATTTATTCTTCTGCCATTCTGAAAACGGTTGAAGTACAAAGCAATATTGCAACAAAGTGCAGCAGCCGTAAAAAAATCGGAGAATTGCTGGCAATTTATGAGTGATTTCGACAAACTGGCTGAAGAAGCTGCTATTTATCAAAGCCGTTTGAAAAAAATCGTTTCAGACGACCTTGTCCTCTACAACGACAATTCCCTTAACATCATGCGGAAGATATTGGAAAAACATCCAACTGGCTGTTTCGATATGATTTTCGCAGACCCACCTTACTTTCTTTCCAATAACGGCTTCAAAAGCCAAACATACGTTTCATTCTGAAACCATGAAAACACAAAACGATGGTAAACAGATGAAATGTGTTTGGACATTCCCTCCTCCAAATAAAGCCGAAAAAACATTCGGCAAACATCCGACACAAAAACCACTCGCCTTGCTTGAACGCTGCATGCTATCGGCTTCAAACATCGGGGATTTGATTTTTGACCCTTTCATGGGCAGCAGCACAACAGGAGGCGCTGCCTTAAAACATGGTCGGAAATTTTGTGGTTGCGAACTAGAAGAAGATTTTTTGAATTAGCAAAGAAAAGGCTACAACAAAAGCTGTAGCCTCCATCTTATTTTAAATTATTCGAACAACACCAGCTCTATCCTGTCTGGTCATTTCATGAACTTCCCGCATGAATTCTTTTTTAAAATAAAATGCATGATTCTTATTAGAAATATTCCGATTATATTGTGCAGAAAATATAGAATGGTATGGCTTGGAATCTTTTGATCTGATTGGTATAGAACTACCGTTTGATGTATGAATGTATCCGTCGCCGGAATTAATATCAGATAACAGCTTACTTTTAATTTGCGTGAAATCAGCAGCTAACTGTCTGAAAAGTTCACCCCTTCATTTATTTGCACATGATAGGCTGACTGTATGTACCATTTATCAGGATCGTTGTCGACTTTACAAATAGGAACATATAGCAAATTCTTTATTTTTTGGTATATCCAACTATCTTCAAAACTTATCTGATCGCTGATTAACTGATCAAAGTTACTGGAAATCTACGAGATAAACATAGTCTCTAGTGGTGCACCATCTGCATCTGCTTTATTGGTTTTCAGCTCACCATCAGAAAAATCTGTCAAAGCATTTGTATTCTTAAGTCCTATTAATTTCTCGATAAACTGCCCTACCCCGCCTTTATTTATCTTCATTTCAGAGGTGAACTTGGGAAATCTGGTTTGATATTCAAGTTTTAGATCTCCTAGCGTCCTTCCGATGTTTTCTCTAAAAAAACCATACGAATCAGTTAGATTCATTATCACAGTTTCCGTCATTAACATAGTCCTTAAAAGTTAAAAGTTCAGGCAAAAAAATATCTAATGCACTAGCCAAACGAATAAGATTTAATAGGGCAGGGTTACGCTCTCCACGTTCTATCATTCCGATATAAGTCCGGTGGATATTCGCTTTTTCAGCCAATGCTTCCTGACTTAAATCCTGGAGTTGTCTTAAATGACGAACATGCTTGCCAAATTGTTTTAAAATTTCTGATTTCATGATGACTATTCTTAATGTTTGCAAATTAAATTCCACATACAATAAGTATCAACTTTAGTTCTAATACGAAAGGCCGAGACCTTTGCAAAATTCCCCAAAATCCCCTAAATTCCTACTAAGACATTTAGGGGATTTTCCATGAGCACCTTCTTCCAGCAAACCGCACAAGCCATGATTGCCAAACACATCGACCGT
>NZ_JBQCWV010000006.1:0-136832 GCF_051957055.1 Neisseria sp. P0020.S005
CAGCGGAACGGGCGGTAACTTGGAGTACAAAAAATTCAAGTAGTTTCTTTTGAACTCTCTTGCTTAATTTACAATTGGTTATCTGCATTTTCGTAGCCTAGCATAACTGCTAATCTACGTCAGCCCCTATCGATATGCGGATTTTTCAGATATTTGATGCCGCTTGTGCTGACCGTACCCATACTGTCATTGGCATGAGCAGCCCCAGTCAGCAGAAGGAGTAAGATTAAAGCTTTTTGTTTCATGATTTAACCCCTTTGAAACAGGCCGTCTGAAAAACAGGTTTCAGACGGCCTTTAACAGCAGCTTGGTTTTAAGCCAAAGCCACTTCCAAATTATCAATCAGGCGCGTGGTACCCAAACGGGCGGCGGCAAGCACCACCAATTCTTTATCGCCGACATGAGCTACTGCCAAGCTGTGTGCATGGCGGATTTCAACGTAATCAACCACCCAGCCGGCATCGGTCAAACGGCGGATACATTCGGCCTCAAGCTGGGCGTAATCCAGATTGCCGTTTTTCAGGGCGGCGGCAATATTTTGCAACTCTTGATAGAGGCGGGGCGCTTCTGCACGCTCTGCTTCGCTCAAATATTGGTTGCGGCTGGAAAGTGCCAGGCCGTCTGAAGCGCGGCCGGTATCAACCGGGACGATTTCGATATTGAAATTCAAGTCTTCGACAAAGCCTTTGATAATCGCCAGCTGCTGATAGTCTTTTTTGCCGAAACAGGCGGTATCGGGTTGAACAATGTTGAACAACTTGGTCACAACGGTCGCAACGCCGCGGAAATGTCCCGGGCGGAATTTGCCGCACAATTCGTTTTGCAGGTGCGGAGGCTCGACATTGAAACGCTGTTCCACATTCGGATACAGCTCTTTTTCATCAGGCGCAAACACGACGGCAACGCCCTCGCCTGCCAATTTGTCGGCATCTTGCTGCAAAGTACGCGGATATTTGTCGAAATCTTCGCCTTGTCCGAATTGCAGGCGGTTGACAAAAATACTGACCACAACGTTATCGGCACGTTTTTTCGCTTCGCGCACCAGCGCAAGATGGCCTTCGTGCAAATTGCCCATGGTCGGCACAAATGCCACTTTTCCGGCAGTTTTGCGCCACTCGCGCAATTCTTTAATCGTATGAATAATTTGCATGGTTTGAAAAATCCTTTATCTTTTCCGCCGTTTCATCAACGGAAATCACGCGCCGATTATACGCTTTTATTCATTAAAAAGGCCGTCTGAAATAAGTTTCAGACGGCCTGGTTTTTATTTTATCCGGTAAACGTATGTTCGACAGATGGGAACGTTTTTGCTTTGACTTCGTCCACATAGGCTTTGACCGCAGCTTGAACGCTGTCTTTGCCCTGCATAAAGTTTTTCACGAATTTGGCGGTTTTACCGGGGAAAATGCCGAGCATATCGTGCATCACCAAAACCTGACCGTCGCAATCCACGCCTGCGCCAATACCGATGGTTGGGCAAGAAACTGTCTCGGTCACTTTTTTCGCCAACTCTGCAGGAACGCATTCCATCAATACGATTGCCGCACCTGCCGCATCATGCGCTTTGGCGTCGTTAAGCAACGCTTCCGCCTTGTCGCCGCGGCCTTGAACTTTATAGCCGCCGAATGCAAACACGGATTGCGGAGTCAGGCCGATGTGGGCGCAAACAGGGATACCGCGCATTTGCAGAAATTCAGTGGTCTCCGCCATCCAGACACCGCCTTCGAGTTTGACCATATGCGCGCCGGCCGCCATCAATTCGGCCGCCGCCGCAAATGCCTGCTCTTTGCTCTGCTGATACGCGCCAAACGGCAAGTCGCTGACAATCATTGCATTTTGAGTGCCGCGAGCCACGCATTCAGTGTGGTAGCACATATCCTGCAAGCTCACCGGCAAAGTGGACTGACGACCTTGCACCGCCATGCCCAAAGAATCGCCGACCAGCAGTACATCTACGCCGGCATTGTCCATTAGCGCGGCAAAGCTGGATTCATAAGCGGTCAGCATGGCGATTTTCTCGCCCTCTGCTTTCATTTTTTGCAAAGTGTTTACGGTAATCATGGTGTTGTGTGTGTTCCGCCCGACGGGCAGCCCTTTGTTGTAATGGAAACGCGGTATTATAAGGTCTGCTTTTAAAATATCAAAGCATAAGCAAAAAGCCCGACTGCTTTCACAATCGGGCTTTTAATTGGTGCCGGCACCAAGAGTCGAACTCGGGACCCCCTGATTACAAGTCAGGTGCTCTACCAACTGAGCTATACCGGCTTACTGAAATGCCTTGCGGCACCATCAGTCTTTAACTGGTGCCGGCACCAAGAGTCGAACTCGGGACCCCCTGATTACAAGTCAGGTGCTCTACCAACTGAGCTATACCGGCAAGGAAGTCGGCATTATGCCGATAAGTTCCCATCTTGGCAAGCATTTTAAAACAAAGTTACTCACGAAATTATAAAAACCAATGATTTTAAAGAAAATTAAATACATGCCTTATCTTTCCATCCAACACACTCAAAGGCCGTCTGAAAACCGCCCCAGCGCAAAACATCATTGTTTCTGTTAAAATAACGCCTTTTATATCTTTCCATCTGCACCCATGCCACCCCGCCATCCTTACCGCCGCCTGCGCCCAGCCAAATCCCATCTGCCCGAAGTCGGCATTTCCGAAGAAGTCAATATCCGTTCCCTACACTTGGGCAGCGACACCATTCAAAGCTCCATGAATGTCGATCATCCGTCCGAGCTGGTGTTGTCGTACAGCCGCGCCATGATGGGTTGGCTGCTGTTTGTAGAAACCCCGCCCAAACACATCACCCAAATCGGCTTGGGCGGAGGCTCGTTTGCCCGTTGGATAGACAGCTATCTGCCCCACACTAAGCAAACCGCCATTGACATCAATCCGCAAGTCATCGCCGTGGCGCGCAGCCTGTTTGAATTGCCGCACGAAGGCGAAAATTTTGAAATTATCGAGGCGGATGGCGCGGAATATATTAAAGTGTTCCGCCACAATACCGATGTGATTTTGGTAGATGGTTTTGACGGCGAACAGATTATCGATGCTTTGGTGGAAGAGCCCTTCTTCCAAGACTGCCGCAATGCCCTCTCTCCAGACGGCGTATTTGTCACCAACTGGTGGAGTGGCGACCAGCGTTATCAACGCTTTGTCGAACGCCTGCTCAACGTCTTTGACGGCCGCGTACTCGAGCTGCCTGCCGAGAGCCACGGCAACGTAGCGGTCATGGCATTCCAAAGCAGCCCCAAAGAACAAAATCTCGACAACTTAAAAAAACGCGCCGAAAAATTAAGCGAAAAATACGGCTTGGATTTCAAACGGATGCTTGCTGATTTGAAAGCCTACAATCAAAACAACGGTAAGAATTTTTATCTGTAAACCGCTTCAGGCCGTCTGAAAAAACAAACAAGGACACACTCATGCTCAAACCCGACATCATTCAAATCCCCGGCCCGGCCGGTTTGCTGGAAACCATCTACCTGCCAAGCACACAAGAATCCGCCCGCGGCGTTGCCGTCATCAACCACCCCAATCCACTGCAAGGCGGCACCAACACCAACAAAGTCATCCAAACCGCCGCCAAAGCCCTCAGTCAACTCGGCTTCCATTGCTACCTGCCCAATTTGCGCGGCGTAGGCAATAGCGAAGGCGAACACGACTACGGCCGCGGCGAAACGCAAGACTGCATTGCCGTTATCGACTACGCCCGTGCGCAACATCCTGATGCACCGCAATTCGTCCTGGCCGGTTTCTCATTCGGCGGCTACGTTTCCACCTTTGCCGCCCAAGAACGCACGCCTGATTTACTGTTACTGATGGGCGCAGCCGTCCATCACTACACCGACCGACCGGAACCATCCGACGTTCCTGATGTCGCCAAAACATTGATGATTCATGGCGCGGAAGACGAAGTCGTCGAAATCAATAAAGCCCTGACATGGGCAGAACCACAAGGCCTGCCTGTTGTGACCATTGCCGGTTCGTCCCACTTCTTCCATGGCAAACTCATCGTTTTGCGCGATACGATCACACGGTTTGCACCGGCTTTATTAGGCTAAAATCCGGCTACAAAATAAAACAGGGCCGTCTGAAAGCTTTTTCAGACGACCCTGTTTGTATCTTAACATATCAATTCTGAGTCAACCAATACTGCAAACCAATCAAAGTCTTACCATCTTTGATTTCATCGTTTGCCAATGCATTGCGCACCTCTTCCTTGCTCATCAGGACGGTTTCAGTAATTTCATCTTCATCATTGCTCAATTCGCTACCCAAACGCACGCCTTGCGCTTGGTAGAGATACATTTTTTCATCGCAAAAACCGACTGCAGTATAAAAGGAGTACAACAGTTTGACACTGTCGGCGACATATGGCGTTTCTTCCGCCAACTCACGCAAAGCGCATTCGGCAGGATCTTCGTCCGCCACATCCAATTTACCCGCCGGCAATTCCAACGTTGCCTGATCGGCGGCATAACGCCATTGGCGCACCAAAACAACTTTGCCGTCTTCCGTTTCAGCCAACACACACGCAGCACCCGGATGACGGATCACAACCCGTTGACTTTCGTTGCCGTTGGGCAGGCGCACCCGATCGCGGCTGATGGTAACAAAAGAACCTTCGTAGATTGGCTCGCTGCTTAATTTAGTTTCTTTCAAATCCATTTTTTACCTCATTTCCAAATTATTAAATATTAAAGGCCGTCTGAAATCCTTTTTCAGACGGCATAGATAAGTCCTATTCCCGAGCGCGTTCAATCTCAATACCGACCTGCGCCACATCAGGCAAGATACCGGGTTTCACAATACGGACGCGCACTTTGACCGCACCAAAATCATTTAAAATCAATTGGGCGATATGTTCCGCCAAAGTTTCCAGCAGTAAAAAATCCTGTTCGGCAAGGCTGCGGCGTACGACTTCGCATACGTCGCCATAATGGATGGTGTCGCTGATATCGTCGCTCGTGCCGGTACGCTCGGGAACACTGATTTCCAAATCCAAAATCAAAGTCTGTTTACGCTCGCGTTCCCAATCATATACGCCGATTAAAGTATCGGCCTTCATGCCGTACAAAAAGATTTTATCCATTTGCCTGTCCGTTTTTTTGATAGAATAACCGTTCCCATTTTAAGTAAAGCACCCAAAATGTTCAATGTACTCGCCATTATTGCCGCCTATCTTATCGGCTCCCTGTCTTTTGCCGTCATCGTATCAAAATATTACGGCATGGATGATCCGCGCACTTACGGCTCCGGCAACCCCGGTGCCACCAACGTCTTGCGCAGCGGTAAGAAAAAAGCGGCAGCACTGACCCTGCTCGGCGATGCAGTAAAAGGCTTGGTTGCCGTCATCTTGGCGCGCTGCCTGCAAGATGCTTTAAATTTGTCCGATGCGACGATAGCCCTGGTCGCGATTGCCGCATTGGTCGGCCATATGTGGCCAATATTTTTCAATTTTAAAGGCGGCAAAGGCGTAGCCACCGCATTGGGCGTTTTGCTCGCCCTCTCCCCCGCAACCGCCCTACTCTGCTCCTTGATTTGGCTGGTCATGGCATTCGGTTTCAAAGTATCCTCCCTCGCCGCACTGGTCGCCACCGTCTGCGCCCCTATCTTCGCCTTCTTCATGATGCCACACGCCTCTTGGGCATGGGCAACCGTATTCATTGCCGCATTGGTGTTGTACCGCCATAAAAGCAATATTCAAAACCTGATTCAAGGCAAAGAAAGCAGAATCGGAGATAAAGCCGGAAAATCTTAAAAGTGTAGATACAATCAATAAAAGGCCGTCTGAAAGTATATTTTTCAGATGGCCTTAATAGTATTCAAAAATCAGAAGGGTTGTTTCTCTATATTAATCATTATCCAACCTGATAATAAATGCCTAGAGATAAGTAATAAATGCATCAATATACTCTACCACTACTCCTTCTTTTTAGAATTAAAACAGTGAGCATAACATTAAATAATAAGCACATAACTATGCTAATATCTAAAAACTTAAGTCTCAGTAGAAAGTAAAAATATAGAGATGTTCTTCCCAAAAATGATGTTTCATCAATTTACTGTTTTTTTTTTGGCACACTCCACCTGTTCTACTTTTTCTTTGAAATAGTTGTTGAATTTAAAATACAGATAATTACTAATTTCTAAATAATACAGCAAGAGTAAGTCAAATACCACCATAATCAAAAATGCTACTAACCCCGACCAGACTAAATCAAAAGCAACATTAACAGTGCTTATGAGCGTATACAAAATTCTAATTTAATATATATCTTTATGATCAATATGAGAAGTTTGAAGAAGCGATTCGGTTTATACAAATACCATTTTCAGAATTAGAAATAGCGTTTTTATTTAAAATAATCTTTTATAAAGAAAAAACTGGTAATAATAGAGAAATTTAGCTTAAATTTCACTATCAATTTCTTCCCCAATCGTATTCATATATGCCTGTAAATCAATAGCTGGCACTGTTCCGATTGCTTGTTGCAAATAACGAGTTAATTGCATAAAGAAAGTAATTAATGAATTTTCAGGACGACTAAATACCAATGATTGAAAAGTTCGCTTCTGATAATAATCGTGAATGCGTTTTTTAAAATTGACTTTCTCATTTACATCCTCTTCACCATCATACTGAACAAAGAAACTACCATAATCCACAATACAGCCCAAATCAATCCTCTCTAAATCAGTTAAAGATTTGATATGCTTCTCAATGGTGTTATTATGATAACGTGTGAAAGAATTGGTGGTGGTTAAAATACCACCAATAATCTTTGTCAATGGGCGGGCAGATAACTTTTGTCCAGAATTAATCATAGATGTTGATGTGCGGTCTAGTCTTCTAACACTGGCAATTTTTTGACCTGCATACTGAATGTAATTAATATCGCCAACCTTTCCCTGAATATCAGGTTTAACTTCAAAAACTGCATAAACGCCTTCGGCGGGAATGTATTTAAAACCATTTTGATTGAAAATAAATGGCGTAAACCAATTATCGTAAATGACAACATCGATTTGATCACTGGTATTTCCCTGATAATCAATAACAATTGCCTTATCTACACTATAACGATTTGGCAAATAATTTTGCAACCATTCAATCCAAGCATTTTCTAAGGCATCACCTTTTGAGCCCGGATGATGAATAAATTCACGATTAGTACTTAATTGACTTTGCATTTGCCCTTGCATGCCACAAAACAAGGCTGATAAATCAACTTTATTCATAAACAACCAACCTACCTTGATCAAAAATAAAGAAATTAAAATCTAATAATTTATTACTAGAAATACTCAAAATAAGTAGCACTGGATTATAGAGTTGAACTGTATCGCAAGAAACAATATCATTCATTGCTTGTAAATCTGTCAAGCTATACCATGCTGATGCATTGGGATGGCTATGCCATTCACCTATATAATATAATTCAGTTTCTTGGAATATATTTTCAAAATTATGAATTTTTGAATTTAATTCACGCCTAAATTTCACAGATGAGCTGGTGTATTTATCAACCAATAAAAAATCTTTAATATGCAATCTAGTAAAATCATCAGAGTAACAACCTAAAAGAAACCCACCATATTCGTTTGGATAATGATGAATTGCTATTTTTGCCATTTGTTCAATGATTTGGCGTTTAAAACATAATTGAAGGTTTTTATATTTTTTAACAATCATTAAAACCTCTCAACCTTTAAATTAAGATTATCATCATATTGAATAGTAAAATGTTGATAATTATTTTCTTGAATCATTAGATTAATTGTTCTTAATGATAGTTGAACCATAATGGCAATATCATTATACGATGCTTTAAAAGTTGGATTCCAACAGCCAATAGGATTATATAAATCCAAAGTATCATTCTCTAAAATATTATCAAACTGATATCTAACAAATCGGTAATGATTGGGTGAAATGCCACACACCAACGATTTTGCGTAATTTGTTATAGATAAATTAAATATAGTGCTGGTTAAACTGAACTTACCTGTAAGATACATTAAATCATTATCGGTAGAACAATCAAAAATATAATCAAATTCTGAAAATTGCTCTGATAAAAAATTAAGATGTTCTGATGGAAGATCAAATTTAATATATTCTGTTGCTAAATGACGAATGGAACTCAACTCAACAAAAGGAGATATACACCATAAAATACCTGCTAATTCATCTGTTTTATTGGTATAAGATGGAAGAAAGTTATATTCTGAACGGCAAATATTCTCTGGTTCTTTAACATCATAATCAGCAATGGTAATATTTTTACAACCACCACGCACAAGTGTCTTAGCAACTTGACTTCCAATCGCTCCTAGCCCAATAATAAGAACTTTTTTATCAGTTAGATTTGGATGAAACGCACCTCTTCCAAAAAAATAATGATAGGATGAATTTTTTGAAATAACCCAGTTTATTTGCTTATCGCAAAGCTCATACATGCCATTTTTATTTTTAAAGAATAAGTCTTTTAAATCAATCATGGCAACTTGCCAGTGAATATTTTTATTTTTTATATAATACCCAATGAAAATAGGTATAAATTCTTGTTTAATGGAAAAAGAAATTTTCCAAATCTCACTTAACATCTCTTGATTAAATAAGGATTTGAATTCTTGCCAGCTTGAAAATGAAAATCTGTCATAAATTGAAGGTTTATCTTCGATAAAGATATAAATTCCTGATAAGTCGTTTTCCTTGCTTGAATAAAACGATGACCATTGGCAATTTTTATTGGTAATATTATGTGTAAAGGATTGCACTAAATAATTATGTATATCCTTATCTTGATATTTTGATTTTGTTAAGCAAGTGTTAGTAACAATACCAATTTCATTTTTAGAAAATGACTTATCAACATCTGTAAATTGAAAAGAAAAATATGTCCCATTATAAGCATAATTTGCTGTAATTAGATGTTCATAATGTTCATCTTTTTCTTGGTTAATAACATACTTAACAATCCATTTTTTTATTGCCTGGAAATCTTGCTGTAATTTCTTCTCAAAAATAACGCAATGCTGATTATGAAAGCAAATAGCATTATCAGCCATCACATGGCTAAATTTTTTATATTCATCATTTTTTAGATAAAAGCGAATGGATTCACTATCGCTAATTTTTAATGGGTAGGCTTGGTAGATAATGACATGAAAATCAATTGAGTTATCTAATTCTTCAAAATCAAAAGTAATATCAAAACTTACCTGCTCTTGCGAAAATGAAAGAGCAGATAAATTTTGAATATATGGAATAGATTGAATGGTTTGCTTTAATTCAATTTGAGAAAATTTCATATCAACCAAATCTTTGTGAAATTGGAGGTGTTGAAACTAATACCAAACGTTTAAGCCCATAAGCCTTATTCCCATCGTTATTATTTTCAGCAAATTTTTCATTTAATGGAAGATAAAACTCTATTTGTTTCTCATTTAATTCAATTTGTTCCAACATGGATTTTAGTTGAGAAACTAGAACAGTTTTTTTTGTATCATCTAATGATGATGCCAAATCATTATTGCAGTTACCAGGGTCTTTAAGTGTGAAATTTTCACTCTGAATATTATCAATGATATATTTTAAAACAATTTTAAATTGTTCCCATAAATTACCCTTTGGAGACGATTTTTCATAAGCTTTAATCACCAATAATTCAATAAAAAAAGACTTGTATTTGTATTGATGACAAGCTTTCCAAATTTTTAGCAAACGAATAACTTTTCTTTCATTATCTTTAGCTTTAATGTGTTCAATTTGAGCGTGAATATTGGTTTTAAGATAACCCTCATTTTGTGTTTTATGTAGATTTAAATCCTCATGTTCTAGAAAAGAATCTTGGCTAGTCTCTCTTGCAGGAACAACATCAATATTAATTTCATCTTCTTCATCAAAAGTTAAACCTATAGAAACCCCTTGTTTCTTTACAGTAGTTTCATCTTTATACTTTTCTGTTAGTTTTTCCAAAACATCTTCAAACATTTTTTCTAATGTTGAAAAAGCATTATGTTTAAATGGTACAACCAAATCCAAATCAAACTTGGTATTGATGGCCGTGTGTTTTTTATACGAGCCAGAATTAAATGGCTCATAAATTTTACTACCGTATTGTTCATTTAAAAATTGCTTAATCTCATCTCGTTTAGTGCGATATGTGTTGATTAGCTCTTCAATATGTTTCATTCTGTAACTTTCCAGAACAGAATTTAAGTAATCGCTTTTGTAGTCAGCCATAGTCAATCTCCATAAATTTTTTAGTACATAACGGATTATGTGGGGTTATGATGCACTCAGAATAGTTTTGTTTTTGCTATATTGGATCGAACCTATGGAATTTCAAGCCTTAACTGATAGTAAAGATGATTTTTATTAAAATATAAGGTGCTGTCTTAAATAACTAGGGAAGTTCAAATTAAGCTCAAATTATCTGTATTCAAAAATGTCGTCTAAGTAGTTATAAACAAAATAAATTAACTGAGCTATTTGTTGCAGTTGTAACTGCAAGAACGACAAGCAGAGTTAGTCCGTATTAATAAAAATACCCCTGCCTATTATTTTCATTACTTACGTCTGCTTATCTATTAAAAGCAGTCTGCTTTTGGAAATGTTTGACAGAGAAGTAGAAGTTGATGAAAGTTATTTGGGGAAAACATAAAGACAAATACTGTTATGCTACTACCAGTAAAGTCGCCGTATTCAGGCTTTTAAAGCAAAATGGTAAGGTTCACATTGTTACTGCATCGAATACTGAAACAGAAACTTTATTACCCATTATTCGCGAACAAGTTAAATCTGACAGCATTGTTTATAAGGTACCACCGTCTATGCCGATAAAGGCTATGACAGTGAGGAAAAAGGGAGATTAAAGGGGATATTTGAAACAAAAACAGCCGAAAACCTGTGTTTAGGTTTCGACTGTTAGGAGGCAAAGGTCTCAGACCGTCTGAAAGTATATTTTTCAGACGGCCTTTATAGTTTTTATTCACGCATAATCAGTCAATCTTAATATATTCCACCGACAGAATCTCTATAACCTCACGCCCTTCCGGTGTATCCAAGACAACTTCATCCCCTTCGCGTGCTTTAATTAGGCTGCGTGCCAAAGGGGAAATCCATGAGATTTTGTTTTTAGCAGTATCGATTTCATCTACGCCGACGATTTTGACGGTTTGTTCATGACCCTCTCCGCGCAATAAGCCAACGGTGGCGCCGAAAAAAACCTGGTCCGTGGCTTCGCGCGCTTCAGGGTCGACGACAACGGCTGCTTCCAAGCGTTTGGTTAGGAAGCGGATACGGCGGTCGATTTCGCGCATACGGCGTTTACCGTAAAGATAGTCGCCATTTTCGCTGCGGTCGCCATTGCTTGCCGCCCAGTTAACGATTTGGACGATTTCCGGGCGTTCTTTGTTGACCAGATGATAAAGTTCGTCTTTCAATGCCTGCCAACCGGTAGGTGTGATGTAATTTTTGGTTTCGGTACTCATAATGTGTCTATAACATAATTAAAGGCCGTCTGAACATTAATTTTCAGACGGCCTTTATTGTAAGTCAATTTACTTTATTCTTCATCATCATCGCTATCGCTGATACTGATGCTGTGTTCCATTTTGCTTGGATGAACTTTCAAGCCGCCACAACCTGATTTTTCGGTAGAGAGGCGGTTTAGATACACTTCATCGATATCGCCGGTTTGATAGACACCATTAAAGCATGAAGAATCAAAGGATTCGATTTTTGGATTGAGTGCTTTGACTACTGCTTCCAAGTCTTCTAAGTTTTGGAAGACGATGCCATCCGCGCCAATCTCGGCTGCGATTTCTGCCGCGCTGCGGCCGTTTGCAATCAGTTCTTCACGGGTCGGCATATCGATACCGTACACATTCGGATAGCGCACTTCGGGAGCTGCAGAAGCAATGTAGACTTTGCGTGCACCTGCCGCGCGTACCATTTCAACGATTTCACGGCTAGTCGTACCGCGCACGATGGAATCATCCACCAACAAAACGCTTTTGCCGTTAAACTCGGTTTCCATCGGGCTGAGTTTTTGGCGCACTGATTTTTTGCGTGTTGCTTGGCCGGGCATAATAAAGGTGCGGCCGATGTAGCGGTTTTTAATCAGACCTTCGCGGTAAGGTTTTTCGAGATGAACGGCAAGCTCCATAGCGCTGGGTCGGCTGGTATCGGGAATCGGCATCACGACATCGATATCATCGACAGGCAGCTCGCGTTTGATTTTTTCTGCCAAAGATACGCCCATATCCATACGGGACTGATAAACGGAAACGCCATCGATGACGGAGTCCGGGCGGGCAAAATAAACATATTCAAAAAGACAAGGGCTTAATTTGGCTTTATCGCTGCATTGACGCGACACAATTGAACCGTCAAAGCTGACAAATACGGCTTCGCCCGGCTGGATATCGCGTTCCAAATCATAGGCAAGCGCGTTGAAAGCAACTGATTCAGAGGCAACGGCATAAGATTTTTTGCCGGATTCGTCAATTTGCGAACCCAATACCAATGGACGGATACCGAAAGGATCCCGGAAAGCCAGCATGCCGTATCCTGCAATCATGGCTACTACGCCGTATGCGCCGCGCACCAAACGGT
The DNA here is from genome assembly GCF_051957055.1 of Neisseria sp. P0020.S005. NCBI lineage: Bacteria > Pseudomonadati > Pseudomonadota > Betaproteobacteria > Neisseriales > Neisseriaceae > Neisseria > Neisseria sp. P0020.S005. The sequence continues at coordinate 12,636 of NZ_JBQCWV010000006.1, forward strand.
GCACTTCGGAAACGGCGTTGAAAATATTGTCGATGGTGAGTTGATAAGGGGCTGTACTTTTAGAGACTTCGCGGCGCAATTCATGCGCGAATACATTGAGTAATACTTCGGAATCGGAGCTGGTATTAACGTGGCGCAGGTGTTTGTTGCATACGTTTTCATACAGCTCTTCGGTATTGGTCAGATTACCATTGTGTGCCAAAACAATGCCGAATGGGGAGCTGACATAAAACGGCTGGGCTTCGGCGCTGCTGCCCGCATTGCCTGCGGTTGGATAACGGACATGTGCGATGCCGGCATTACCGACCAAGTCGCGCATATTACGGGTACGGAACACTTCGCGCACCATGCCTTTGCCCTTGTGCATATGAAATATATTGCCTTCGGCAGTAACAATACCTGCTGCGTCCTGACCACGGTGTTGCAACATCTGCAAACCATCATACAACATCTGATTGACCGGCTCATGACTAACCAAACCTAATACACCACACATATCGTGCTTCTCCGAGTTTGAAGATTAAATGGGTAAGCTGTCATTATAAAATAATTTAGATGAGTTTGCTCAAATTGTTGACAATATGATGCTAAATTTACGCAAATAAAAACGGATTCAGACGGCCCATAGGCCGTCTGAATCCGTCAAACTCAATCATCCAATTCTTCAACTTCAGCTATTTTACCAGAAAGATGGGGCATTGCGGTATCTTTTCCAGGCAGATAAGGCATCGCAGCATCGGCCAGTGATTCAAAATATGGAATTGTGTGTGAACTTTGCCACTCTTCCGTTTTCGGCAAATCAGTGTGTGAAAAAACCATCACTGCCAGTGTCACCAAAATCACACCTTTCACTGCACCAAATACACCGCCAAGCAAACGGTTAATGCTTCCTAAACCAACGGCAGACATCAAACTGCTCAACAGAGACCGTGCCAGTTTTTGCAACAGCCATGCCAGAAAAAACACAGCGGCAAAACCCATTGCAACCGCCAAGGAATGCGGCTCAACCGATTTAAAGACCACATCGGCAAACGGCACGGCGAGCGTTCTGGCTGCAATAAACGATACCACCCAGGCCACCATCGCTCCTGCTTCGGCAATAATACCCCGTGTCAACGAGATAATGATGCAGATGACGATGACGGCAACAGCCAACAAATCGGCAACAGGCAAATTACTCACTGGTCACCTGACCGGCAATGCCATGTACACGCAATTTGTTCAAATCGCGCTCTGCATCGCGTGCATTTTTATAACTGGCTGATTTCACGCGATACACCTTACCTTTATCGGTCATCACTTCAGTAATGGTCGAATCGATACCTGCGGCTTTCATTTTACGTTGCAGGCTTTGCGCGCGTTCTTTTTCAGCATAACCAGCCTGAATGGCGGCTTTTTTCGCAGGTTTGGCTTCTGCTTTTTCTTTTTCAGCTTTAGGTTTGGCTTTTTCAGACGGCTTCTCGGCAGTTTTTACCTTATCGGCTTTTTCTGCTTTGGCCGTTTCCGGTTTAGCCTTTTCATTTTTTGGTTTTTCAACTTTGGCTTCTGCTTTCTTGGCAGGCTCGGCCTTGTCTTTTACGCTGTCTTTGCTGTTTTTGGCAGATTTACGCTCGGCAATGGCTTTCTCTGCTTTTTCCAATTGTGCTAATTTATTGCGTTCGGCAGCGGCTTCACGCTCTGCTTTTTCAGCACGCGCTTGAAGTGCACGTTTTTTAGCAGCCAATGCGTTTTCTTTTTCATCCGCTTCCTGTTGGGCTTGTGCCTTGCGTGCCGCAGCACGTTGTTCTGCCTGGCGTTGGCGGCGTTCTTCGGCTCGGCGCTCCGCAGCTTCGCGTTTAGCGGCCTCAGCTCGTTGAATACGCTCAGACTCTTCCAAACCTTTAATATTGCCGTCATCCAAAGTATCATTAATCAAAACCAACGGCTCGCCGACATCTTCGGGAGCAGACTCACGGTTTGGCTTCAATACTTCAACCGGCGCATTGTCTTCTTCGTCGCCGGCATTTTGAGGTTTGCTTTGCGCTTCGGCATCCGCATGGCGGGCTGCTTCTTCAGCCATCGCAACATCCTCTTTATTCGGCTCTAAAACAACGGCCTTGCTCGGCTCATCAGCCGTTTTGACTTGGCTCTGACCGACAGGCGCTTCTTTAAACGGTGAATTTTTATCGTCGCCCGATGTCAGCGCCAGGCCGAACAGCATACCTGAAGCCACCACCAAGCCGGAGGCCAAGACCAAGCGACGGCGGTTGCGACGTTTGAGTTGTTCGTAACCGTCTAAATCGTATCCGTTTGGAGTTTCTTTTTGTTTATTGTCGGACATGATAATTTCCTCGTTAGTGTTCTTTCAAAACAGCCATTACATCGGCAACAGTATGGAATGAGCCGAAAACAACGATTCTATCATTTTCGGTTGCTTTAGCCAAAGCAGCGCGGTAGGCAGCAGCGACAGTTTCAAAAACATTTACATTGTCGATGCCGTGTTCAGCCATTTTAGCCTGCAAAGCCTCCACAGTCATGCCGCGCGGCACATCTAAAGGCGCGATATTCCACTCGTCAAACTGATCTTTAACGATTTCCAGCACGCCATCAATATCTTTGTCGGACAACATACTGAACACGGCGGTCCGTTTTTGGGCAAAGGCAAGGTTAATCAGACTGCGGCGCAAAGCACGGGCTGCGTGCGGATTGTGGCCGACATCCAAGACCACCAGCGGACGGCCGGGCAAAACTTGGAAACGTCCAGGATTCTCAACCAATAGCAAACCGCGTTTAATCGCGCCGATGTCAACGGGCAGCTGATTGTTCAGACACTCTAAAACAGTTAGTGCGCACGCGGCATTGGACAACTGATAGGCACCGCGCAAAGCAGGAAACGGCAAGGAATTGCGGTTACGGCTTTGGCCGTCTGAAGATTGCGGATGGAAGCGGTAGTTCCACTGTACGCTTTCCATTGACGCAAAATCAAAATCTCGCTGAACCATCAACAGTTTTGCGCCAATTTCTTCTGCGTGTTTGACCAATGATTCAGGCGCAGGATTCTGACCGCACACGGCAGGCTTGCCGCTACGGAACACTCCGGCTTTTTCAAAACCGACCTGCTCAACGGTATCGCCCAAAAAGGCCTGATGATCCAAATCCACACTGGTAACGACTGAACAGTCGCCATCGAATACATTCACAGCATCTAATCTTCCGCCCAAACCGACTTCCAGAATCATTACGTCCACATTTTCACGCATGAAAATATCGACGGCCGCCAAAGCATTAAACTCAAAATACGTCAGAGAAATTTCGCCGCGCGCCGCTTCGATACGCTCAAATGAGGAAACAATCAATTCATCTGAAACCGGCTGAGTGTTGATGGCGATTCGTTCGTTGTAACGCAGAAGGTGCGGACTGGTCAGCGTACCGACTTTAAAACCGGCTTCTTTATAAATATGCGACAAATAGGCGCATACAGAGCCTTTGCCATTTGTACCCGCCACCACGACGACAGGACATTGCGGCACCAAATTCATGCGTTTTTTTACTTCTCCCACTCGTTCCAAACCCATATCGATAAGGCCGGACCTATGGGCAGTCTCCAAATGAGAAAGCCAGTCTTGTAATGTTTTCATTGTATTTATCGCTTCAAAAGGCCGTCTGAAACGGCCGTTTAATCTATATCTGCCGCAAGTTCTGCTTTGTCTTCTTTTTCACGGCACCAGCGCGCCCACACTTTCAGACGGCGGTATGCATCACGGTCGGCCATATCGGGCAAGATGCAGTGTTTGACCATTTTCCCATCAACATTCCATTGTAAAAACAAAGCATAAACCGTCAACATACTGCTGTCTTGCAAAACCGCACTTCTTCCCTCTGCCTCGTCATTCAAGTAAACCGTCGCACGGTATTGGCGGTCTATGATGATTTTTCTGACCGCATTTTGAGTGTAAAAATTAACGCTGCGCCAAGCATAGGCAAAACTGCCGGCCAACGCCGCCAAACCCAGCCACATCATCCAGCCGTAAAACTCGGCAAGGCATAAAGCCAACGCCGAAAGGTGTAAGAAGACAATCAGAATTTTCAAAGAACGCGAGGGCTTTAAGGCCGTCTGAAAACTTCGCACGGCTTTACATCATATTGTCGAAAACAGGCGTAATGTTCAATTCCGCCTCTTCCATATCCAAAACCATATCGTGGATTTCGGTATCGAAAAACTCCCAAAAAGCCTTCAAGCTCATGTCTTGCGGCCATTTGCTTTTATCGATGTCCCAGCCGGCCAATTCAGCTTCAAAAATCTGCTGGTAGCGTTCGTCAAAATAAGAAATGACAGATTCGGGTTCGTCAAATTGCGGCACAAGGAATACAGAACAGTTGGTGCGCAGTTGCTCGACGGTCAGGTCGGGCATATTTTCATCGGCAGATTTCAGCCATTCCAAAAAACGGGCGGTCGGCTTCAGCACAACAGCAGTACGGTCAACAAAATACATAATGTTCAACTTTCAAAATCATTCAAACCGATCATGCCGTCTGAAATTTCAGACGGCCCGAGTTTAATGTGTCATCACCTGTTGCAGGAATTGTTTGGCACGCTCGTGTTTCGGATTGGTAAAAAATTCTTCCGGCGTTTCATCTTCCAGAATCTGGCCTTTATCGACAAAAATCACACGGTCGGCAACTTCGCGCGCAAAACCCATTTCATGGGTCACACACATCATGGTCATGCCGCTTTCCGCCAAGTCTTTCATCACTTTCAATACTTCGCCGACCATTTCAGGGTCAAGCGCAGAAGTCGGCTCGTCAAACAACATCACGCGCGGCTCCATCGCCAAACCGCGTGCAATCGCCACACGCTGCTGCTGACCGCCGGAAAGCTGGCCGGGCAGCGCGTCTTTTTTATGCGCCAAGCCGACACGTTCCAAAAGCTCCATCGCTTTCTTTTCCGCCTCTTCACGGCTTTGGTTTTTCACTTTCATCGGAGAAAGAATAATATTTTCCAAGACAGTCAAATGCGGATACAGATTGAACCCTTGGAATACAAAACCCACTTCTTCGCGCACTTTGTTCAAATCGGTTTTCGGATCGGCAACATTGATGCCGTCCACCCAGATCTCGCCGCTTTCAATGCGCTCAAGTTGGTTTACCGTACGAATCAACGTCGATTTACCACTGCCCGAAGGGCCGCATACAACGACCACTTCGCCTTGTTTGACTTCCAGATTCACGCCGTTGATAACGTGCAAATCTTTAAAATGTTTGTGTACATTTTTGAATTTAATCATTATTTCTTTCCAAACTGCCAAAATTTTCGGGGCTTGAGTTGCGATTGCCGCTGCCAAAGCAAAGGAATAGCCGTTTCCAGCCAAAAGCGGCAACTGACTATGCCGCCGGAGATTCCGCCTTGATTGTACCGATTGACTTTAAATTGCTCTTCCCTATCGAGACGATACCCAGTCAATACCCAAACTGCGCCGATAATTGCCGCTTCAAAACGGTGCTGCTCAGACGGCATATCCTTACTGGAAAAATACTGCGCCAACTCGCACCACAAATATGAATCACCCAGAAACCCCCATTGAATAGGAGATTGCTTAAAAATTGCCATCACTGTTTCAGACGGCCTTTTGAACCAGATAATTGCTCAATTCCACATATTTCTCAGCAGCAATGTGTTCTGCCCTGTCCTGCGGATTGATACCGACTGCCTGCAAATCATCATCGTCGGCAAGTTCCTTCAAATTATTGCGTATGGTTTTACGGCGTTGGTGGAAGGCGAGTTTCACCAGTTTGGCAAAATGTTCAAAATCTTCCGCTTTACCGATGCGGTGTTTCACCGGAATCATGCGCACGACGGCCGAGTCAACCTTCGGCGCAGGATCAAAGGATTCAGGCGGTACTTCAATCAACATTTCCATATCGAAGAAATATTGCAGCATTACGCCCAGACGGCCATAGTCGTTGGTTTTCGGCTGCGCCACCATGCGTTCAACCACTTCTTTTTGCAGCATAAAGTGCATATCGATCACATCGTCTGCCACTTCGCTCAATCGGAACAAAAGCGGCGTGGAAATATTGTACGGCAGGTTGCCGACAATTTTTTTCTTGCCTTCAATGCTGTTGAAATCGAACTGCAATACATCGCCTTCGTGTATCACCAATTTGTCTGCAAACGGCAAGGTTTTCAGACGGCGTACGATGTCGCGGTCGATTTCGCAAACATGCAGGCAGTTGAGTTTTTTCGCCAAAGGCTCGGTAATGGCTGCCAAGCCCGGACCGATTTCAATCACGATATCATCAGGCTGCGGTCTGACCGCGTTGACAATATCGCTAATAATCCGCGTATCCCGCAAAAAATTCTGCCCGAAGCGTTTCCGGGCCTTATGTTCTTTCATATCTTTCTTCAAGCAAGCTGTTTAAGGCAGTATTGTAACTGAAACAAGCGTTTTTGTCGGCACGCTTTCAGACGGCATTTGCCTAATTTTAAGCAAACGGCGGCACTTCCAAACCCAAAGATTTCAGCAGTTGCGCGGTCTCATAAACCGGCAAACCCATCACGCCGGTAAAACTGCCCTGCAAATGCTCGACAAATACGCCGCCCAAGCCCTGAATCCCATACGCACCGGCTTTATCCATCGGCTCGCCGCTGGCAACATAGGCTGCAATCTCCTCAGCCGTCAACGTTTTAAAGCGCACTTCGCTCATCTGTACCACATCATGGCGCACGCCTTGCCAGTAAACGCATACAGCCGTCAGCACTTGATGCGTCCGCCCGGACAGGCGTTCCAGCATATCGACCGCATCCGCCTCGGACTCCGGTTTACCCAAAATAGCCTCACCATCCGCCACCGTCGTATCCGCCGTCAATACAGCAAACTCAGGCTCTTGATCATGAGCAGCAAACCATTGCGCCACCGCCGCATGATTTTTCTCGCAGGCCATGCGGCGCACATACTCTACTGCGGCTTCGCCTTCTTTAGGGGTTTCATCAATATCAGCAGGAAGGCGGCGTACCGTGAAACCCAAATTCTCCAAAATCTCACGACGGCGCGGACTACCCGAAGCCAGATAAATTGCGTTCATTGTATTGGTTGTCCTTATTTTGAAATTTTATGCTGGCCGGACAGGCGGACATAATGCGCAGAGGAATACGTCAAAAATGCCTTTTCCTCATCAGTCAGCGGACGCACTTGTTTCACAGGCGAACCGACGTATAAAAAACCACTTTCCAAACGCTTGCGAGGAGGCACCAAACTGCCCGCGCCTATCATCACATCATCTTCGACAACCGTATCGTCCAAGATAATCGAACCCATACCCACCAACACACGATTCCCAATTCGGCAGCCATGCAGCATGACCTTATGCCCAATCGTCACATCATCGCCGATAATCAAAGGCGAACCGTCAGGCTTCGCCGCATTCTTATGCGACACATGCAAAACGCTGCCGTCCTGCACATTGCTGCGTTTGCCGATAGAAATACTGTTCACATCGCCGCGCAATACGGCATAAGGCCAAATCGATACATCTTCCGCCAGCGACACTTCGCCAATCACTACCGAAGTCTCATCTACAAAACAAGACTCATCAACCGACGGCACATAATCCAAAAACGCACGAATAGGGTTTGCCATTTCCAATAATCCTTTTCTCAAAACCAAAACTGATCAGGCCGTCTGAAAACACGGCGTAAAACGATTTTATACTACAACAATACGAAATCAAGCCAGAAAATCATCAAATGGCCGTCTGAAACAGTTTTCAGACGGCCTTTCATCATAAATCCTTTATCTTGGCTTACGACTATTTATCATTAGCACCCCAGCTATCTTTTATGGAATAATTGCCTTCATTTGATTCTTGGAGAAGCCGATGGATACACGTTCGGGAAATTATGCAGCACCCCTGCTAGTCGTCGGCTGCATCGTCTTCGGCTTGGGCAGTTTAATCGTCAAATTTGTCGATGTCGGCTCTTACGCCATCGCATTCTGGCGCTTACTGATCGCCGCCCCTATATTCTTCCTGCTCGGGCGTTTTTTCAGACAAAAAATACCCACGAAAAGAAAAACAGTTGGCTACGCAATCTTATCCGGCGTTTTTCTCGCATTCGACCTCGCCCTTTGGCATGAAAGCATTCACGCCGTAGGTCCCGGCATTTCCACCTTGCTCAACAGCCTGCAGATTTTCTTTTTAGCCGCCATCGGCTTCTTCTTTTATTCGGAACGTCTAAGCGCCCTGCAAATTTTAAGTTTGATATTGGCCACCATAGGCGTCGCCTTAATCGGCAGCCCAGAGTTCGGTCATAACAACAATGCCGCATGGGGATTTGTCAGCGGCGTATTGTCCGGTGCCATGCTGGCCCTGTCTATGGTCTTTGTACGCAAAACCCATGATCAGGAAAAAGTCGGTTTGTTTCCGCTCATGATGATTTTAAGCTTCGGCGGCGCAATGGCGCTGGTCATCCCATCGCTGCTATTCGATGCCGCCCATCTTTACCCCAAAACTTTAAACGATGTGATTCTAGTCTCCATCTACGGCATCGTTATGCAATGCTTCGCTTGGGCATTGATTGCTTACGCCATCCCGCTTTTATCCTTATCACTAACCGGCCTCCTACTGCTCTCCGAACCAGTCGCCGCCATGTTGATCGATTATTTCTGGTTGGATAAACCGATTAATATCGTCCAATGGTGTGGCGCCACTTTGACTTTATTGGCAATTTATTTGGGTTCGTTAAAAGACAAAAAATAGATACAAAAAAGGCCGTCTGAAAAATTTCAGACGGCCTTTTCATCTGTTATTGCTTATTTAATACTGGTACCTATACGGCTAAGTTCGCCAAAGTTCATCCAAACGAAGAAGGCTTTCCCAACAATCAGTTTGTCATCGATAAATCCCCAATAACGGGAATCGGCGCTGTTGTCACGGTTATCGCCCATTGCGAAATAACGACCTTCAGGAACTTTACAGATAAAGCCATTGCCGTCTTCTGCGTATTCGCAATTTTCCAAACCGCTTGTTTCAAGCGAGTAATTGCTTTCAGGCATTACTTCTGAAGTGTATTTGTTCAATACAGCAATAGATACGGAAGGCTGACCGGCCTCCTTGACCACGTCAAAATTTTTGCCGTTCAAGGCTGTCTGAAAACGCTCAAGCGTATGAATCATAGACGGATCGGTATCATCTGCGTATTGATAATTACCGTTGGGTTTTTCGGGAATAATTTCACCGTTAACAGTCAAAACTTTATCACGATATTCTACAACGTCGCCTGGAATACCGACGATACGCTTGATGTAATTCATCTCAGGCTGAAGTGGGTAATTGAACACCACGACATCGCCTCGTGCAATATTGCCAACAGGGATAATGACCTTATTCAAAATCGGCAGGCGGATACCGTAAGAGAATTTGTTCACCAAGATAAAATCGCCTTTGACCAAGCCCGGACGCATGGAGCTGGACGGAATTTGGAACGGCTCGGCAATAAAGCTGCGCAACACAAAGATAACCAAGATGATGGGAAAAAAGCCGCCCATGTAGTCGGTAAAATGCGCATTGTCTTCTCCGGTCTCGCTTTTTTTCAGACGGCCTTTATGGATTGCCCAAACAATACCGGTAAACACGACAAACACCAGCAATACGGCGGTAAAGCTCATAAATTCGGACAAAATGCCGAATACGCCGACCATGCACAAGAGATAACTCCATTGCAAGCCGGAGCTCCATTCGCCGTTTTCCTGACGCTCTTTGCTGCTTTTGAAGTTGAGGACCAAACCGGCCAGCAGTACAACGATTGCGCCTAAAGTCAGATTTATACTCATTATTTATCACTCACTTGCAGAATCGCCAAGAATGCGCTTTGCGGGATTTCCACATTGCCCACTTGTTTCATGCGGCGCTTACCTGCTTTTTGTTTTTCAAGAAGTTTTTTCTTACGCGTAATATCGCCGCCGTAACATTTCGCCAAAACGTTTTTACGCAGGGCTTTGACGTTTTCGCGGGCGATAATCTGACTGCCGATAGCGGCCTGTACGGCAATATCAAACATCTGGCGCGGAATCAGTTCGCGCATTTTCGATGCCAGCTCTCGACCGCGGTGAACGGCGCTTTGACGGTGCACAATCAGGCTCAAGGCATCGACTTTTTCGCCGTTGACCATAATGTCGAGCTTAATCAAATCAGACGGTTGGAACTCTTTGAAATGGTAGTCCAACGAAGCATAACCGCGCGAAGTCGATTTAAGCTTGTCAAAGAAATCCATTACGACTTCGTTCATCGGCAAATCATAAGTCAGCATGACTTGGCGGCCCATGTATTGCATATTGACCTGAACGCCGCGCTTTTGGTTACACAAAGTCATGACGTTGCCGACATATTCCTGCGGCACAAGAATGGTCGCAGTGATAATCGGCTCAAGAATGGTTTCGATAGTGCTGATTTCAGGCAGTTTGGACGGATTTTCAACTTCGATTTTCTCGCCGTTTTTCAACACGACTTCATAAACCACCGTTGGCGCAGTAGTAATCAAGTCCATGTCGAACTCGCGCTCCAAACGTTCCTGCACGATTTCCAAGTGCAACAGGCCCAAGAAGCCGCAACGGAAGCCGAAGCCCAATGCTTGGGAAACCTCAGGCTCAAATTTCAACGAAGCATCGTTCAGCTGCAATTTTTCCAAAGCGTCACGCAAGGCTTCGTAGTCGTGGCTTTCCACGGGATAGAGACCGGCAAATACTTGGCTTTGTACTTCTTGGAAACCGGGCAACGGCTCAGAGGCAGGGTTGGCAACCAAAGTAACTGTATCGCCGACTTTAGCCTGACCCAATTCTTTTACGCCGGTAATCAAAAAGCCTACTTCGCCGGCTTTGAGTTCTTGTTTTTGGACTGATTTCGGCGTGAATACGCCCAGCTGCTCAACCTGTGTTTCCGCCTTAGTACTCATAAAGCGCACTTTGTCTTTCAGTTTGATGGTGCCGTTTTTCACACGAATCAACATGACCACGCCGACGTAGTTGTCAAACCACGAATCGACAATCACCGCTTGCAACGGCGCATTTTCATCGCCGGTCGGCGCAGGGATTTTGGCAATGATTTCTTCCAAAACATCTTCCACACCAATACCGCTTTTGGCAGAACACTGCACCGCACCAACGGCATCAATGCCGATGATGTCTTCAATTTCCTGCTCCACGCGCTCGGGTTCTGCGGCAGGCAAGTCAATTTTGTTCAAAACAGGCACAACTTCCACGCCCAAATCAATCGCGGTATAGCAGTTCGCCACGGTTTGCGCTTCTACGCCTTGCGACGCATCGACCACCAAAAGCGCACCTTCGCAAGCCGACAGCGAACGGGATACTTCGTAAGAGAAGTCGACGTGTCCCGGAGTATCAATCAGATTGAGCTGATACACCTGCCCATCGCGTGCTTTATAGTTGAGCGCGGCGGTTTGCGCTTTAATGGTAATGCCGCGCTCTTTTTCGATGTCCATGGAGTCGAGCACCTGCGTACTCATTTCGCGCAAATCCAAGCCGCCGCAGTATTGGATGAAGCGGTCGGCAAGCGTCGATTTACCGTGGTCAATGTGGGCAATAATGGAGAAATTCCGTATGTTTTTCATATTGTTATTAAGATAAATGCAATTAAAGTCGGAAAGGCCGTCTGAAAAAACAGGGATTCGGTTTTCAGACGGCCTTAGAATAAGGTTGAATCGTTCCGTATTCTAACGGAAATTCAACGTTTCTGCATGATTTTATAGCGATTTGACAATCTCGGTAACCATCTTCGCCGAGCTGACGGCCGCCATTTTCAAAAACTCTTCAAAGCTGATGTCCGCTTTCTCATCCGCCGAATCGGATACGGCGCGAATAATTACAAACGGCACTTCCAACTGATGACAAGTCTGCGCAATCGCCGCAGCTTCCATTTCTACTGCTTTAACGTCAGGGAAATGACTGCGGATTTCTGCGACACCTTCGCTACTGTGCACAAAACGGTCGCCACTGACAATCAGGCCTTGAGTTACAGCCGCACCTTCAAACACTTGCGCCGCCTTTTCTGCTTGGCGAATCAGGTTTTCATCCGATACGAACACAGCAGGAAGTTGCGGTACTTGTCCCCAAACATAACCAAAAGCCGTTACATCAACATCATGATGCGCCACAGTTTCGCCAATAACCACATCACCGACCTTCAAACCCTTGCCCAAACCGCCTGCACTGCCGGTATTGATGACGCAATCCGGTGCGAACTGATGAATGACCCAAGAAGTCGAAACCGCCGCATTGACTTTACCGATACCGCTCAAAACCAATACCATGCGTTTTCCGGCCAATTCGCCTTCATATGCTGAGAATTTACCGAAGGACACATGCTTGACATTGGCCATGCTTTCACGCAAAAGCTCGATTTCCTGTTCCATTGCGCCGACCACGGCAATTGTTTGTACTGACATCTCGTTACCTTTCCATTCACTAATCGGGCAACATTATAACAGCAGAATTTAAAATCACAGGGATACTGAAAAATCTGCTATATTCCCAGAACGACACCCAATTTAAAACAGATTGATGCTCTAGCTAGCAATCAGCAAATAATGATTACCTCTGTTATAATTACTATAGATAAAATAACTCTATTTTAAATACCTAAATTCTTATGTTTAACGAAAATACTCCGGGCGCAAAAGAAGAATTGTTCGCTTGGCTACGCCATATGAACAAATACAAAGGCTCCGACCTTTTCATTACCACCAATTTCCCGCCAGCCATGAAAGTGGACGGCAAAATCACGCGACTGAGCGATGAGCCGCTGAGTGCTGAAAAATGTATGGAAATCGCTTTTTCGATTATGTCTTCCAAACAAATCGAAGAATTTTCCTCTACAAACGAATGCAACTTCGCCATCAGCCTGCCCGATACCAGCCGCTTCCGTGTCAATGCCATGGTTCAACGCGGTGCAACTGCTTTGGTATTCCGCTCTATTACCAGCAATATCCCTAAATTTGAAACGCTCAATCTGCCCCCTATTCTGAAAGACATCGCCCTCAGAAAACGCGGCCTGATTATTTTTGTCGGCGGTACAGGTTCGGGCAAGTCCACTTCCCTCGCCTCCCTTATCGACTATCGAAACGAAAACAGCTTCGACCACATTATTACCATCGAAGACCCGATTGAGTTTATCCACCAACACAAAAACTGCATCATCACCCAACGTGAAATCGGTGTAGATACCGAAAATTGGCCGATTGCGCTGAAAAACACCCTGCGCCAAGCGCCGGATGTCATTCTGATTGGCGAAATCCGCGACCGCGAGACCATGGACTACGCCATTGCCTTCGCGGAAACAGGCCATTTGTGTATGGCGACACTGCATGCCAACAGTACCAACCAAGCGCTCGACCGCATCATCAACTTCTTCCCCGAAGAGCGCCGTACCCAGTTGCTGACCGACTTGTCGCTCAACCTGCAAGCCTTTATTTCACAACGACTGATTCCCCGTGAAAGTGGCCGGGGTCGTGTGGCGGCGGTCGAAGTTTTGCTCAATTCTCCGATTATTGCCGACTTGATTCAAAAAGGCGAAGTCCACAACATCAAAGAAATGATGAAAAAATCAACCGGCATGGGCATGATCACTTTTGACCAAGCCTTGTATGATTTGTATGAAAACGGCGATATCAGCTATCAAGACGCCATTAAAAATGCTGACTCCGCCCATGATTTGCGCTTAGACATTCAATTACGAAGCCGTCGTGCGCAAAATGCCGGTCCGGATTTAGAATTGATTTAATAACTTCAAAGCATAAAAAAGGCCGTCTGAAACCTCACTACGAGTTTCAGACGGCCTTTATTCCATCAAATAATCAAGCCTGTTTCAATTTTGCATCTGCATCACGCAATGCAGTACGCAGACCTTCTTCGATAACCGGATGGTAGAACGGCATATCCAGCATTTGCGGAATCGTCATCTTCATTTGATGAGCCCAAGCCATCAAGTGTGCCAAATGTTCGGCAGCAGGGCCGACAACTTCCGCACCAATGAAACGGCCGGTCGCTTTCTCAGCATACAAACGCATATGGCCTTTGTTTACCAGCATAACGCGGCTGCGGCCTTGGTTTCGGAAGGAAACTTCGCCGATTACAAACTCATCAGGTTGATATTTTGCCGCAACTTGCGCGTATTTCAAACCGATAGTGGCAATTTGCGGACTGGTGAATACCACGCCGATTACGCTACGGCGCAAACCGCTCTCAATATTCGGGAAAATAGCGGCATTGTGACCAGCAATTTTGCCTTGGTCGGAAGCCTCATGCAGCAGAGGCAATTGATTGGATGCATCGCCTGCGATAAAGATGTGCGGAATGCTGGTTTGCATGGTCAGCGGTTCGGCAACAGGCACGCCACGTGCATCTTTTTCGATATTCAGGTTTTCCAAACCGATATTGTCCACGTTCGGACGGCGGCCGGCGGCAGCCAAAGCATATTCGGCATGGAACACGCCTTTTTCGCCATCTTGTTCCCAATGAACTTCAACATTGCCTTCTGCGTCCAATTTGACTTCGGTTTTGGCATCCAAATGCAAAGTCAACTCTTCGCCAAAAACGGTTTTGGCTTCTTCAGCGACAACAGGGTCGGAAATACCGCCAATCGCACCGGCCACGCCAAAAATTTCAACTTTCACGCCCAAACGGTGCAAAGCCTGACCCAACTCTAAGCCGATTACGCCAGGGCCGAATACGGCCACACTCTTAGGCAGGGTATCCCAAGAGAAAACATCATCATTCACAATCAAGCGATCGCCCAAAACTTCCCACTGAGGGAAAATCATAGGGCGCGAACCGGTAGCAATCACAAAACTTTTTGCAGTAATTTGAGTGTGGTCATCAATTTGGACGGTGTGTTCGTCAACAAATTTTGCCGTACCCATAATACGCTTGTCGGCTGGCCACTCTTCTACATCGCTGACCACAAAACCGACAAAACGGTCGCGTTCGGACTTCACGCGGTGCATGACTTCTTCGCCGTTTACCGTTACGCTGTCTTTATCCAAATGCACGCCAAACGGATCGGTATGCAGAGCATGATGGCGCGCTTCTGCAGCCGCAATCAGCAATTTAGACGGCATGCAGCCGACACGCGCACAAGTTGTTCCGAATACATTGTTTTCGATCAGGTAAACATTGTCTGTATGAAGTCGGGCATTGCGAAATGCGCCCATACCGGCTGTACCGCCACCCAGTACTACCACATCTGCTTGAATCTTTTTCATATTTTATCCTTACTGTCTATATCCAAACCGATATTGCCATCAGGTTATCCGTTTTCAGACGGCCTAAACTTCATAAACTATCAAAATTTAAAAATTAATAGTCAATACCTAAATATCGATTTAAAACAATAATCTCAAATTCTATTTGTAAATATAGAGTTATTCAGAACGCCGATTTGCAAACGTCGTCTGAATAACTCTATATTTGGGTCTTTCAGACGGCTTTTTCAAGCCGTCTTAAGCATACAGGCAATTAGTTTTTAGCCAAGTAAGCTTCCAAGTCTTCGCTGCCGCCGATGTATTTACCGCCGATGAATACTTGAGGAGCAGTCATCTTGCCGGTAATAGCGCGTACGGAAGTAACAGTTGCATCTTTGCCCAATACGATTTCTTCGTAAGACAAGCCTTTGTCTTGCAGCGCTTTTTTAGCTTTAGCGCAGAATTGGCAGCCAGGTTTGGTGAAGATGGCAACAGACTCTTGAGCTTTCCAGTCAGGAGCAATGTATTTCAACATAGTGTCAGCGTCAGACACTTTGAAAGGATCGCCTGGTTCTTCAGGTTCGATAAACATTTTTTCAACCACGCCGTCGTTAACCAGCATGGAGTAACGCCAAGAGCGTTTGCCGAAGCCCAAGTCTTCTTTGCCAACCAACATGCCCATGCCTTCAGTGAATTCACCGTTGCCATCAGGGATCATGTAAATGTTGTCGGCTTCTTCTTCAGCAGCCCAAGCGTTCATTACGAAAGTGTCGTTTACAGATACGCAGTAGATTGCGTCAACACCGTTTTCTTTGAACGCACCAAACAATTCGTTGTAGCGTGGCAGGTGAGAAGAAGAGCAAGTTGGAGTAAATGCGCCAGGCAGAGAAAACACGACTACTTTTTTGCCTTTGAACAAATCATCAGTAGAAACATCTTTCCAAGTGTCGCCAACGCGAGTGCGGAATACTACGGAAGGTACTTTTTGACCGGTACGATCTTGCAAAGCCATTTTTAAGCTCCTTAAAAATTCGGGTTTGAGAAATGAATCAATGCTTGCATTCTAATGCAGGCCCATCGATTTGTATAATTTATAGTTCAAATAATATTAATTACATCAAACTATCAATTCAATTAAACCGAAAACAGCTATTCCTCTAAATGAAGGCTATCTGAAATAAAACAAGTGCCTGACTGAAATTATTTTTTAGGTAAGGGCTGAACGGGAGAATCCGAAGCCACAATTTCACCGATGGCTGTTTCCGCAATATCCTTCAAAGCATAGCGGTCTTTATCAGGCATATCTGTCGATTTGTACTGAGGCGAGAAATCCAAGCGGATACAGATTTTCTTCATAGAAACAATGCGCCATAAAGATTGAAGCAGGTTTACCTCCGCATAGGATGGCAGAACCGTCCGTTGTCCTTCGTCATCATAATATCGCAAAGTTACCGCCTGAATCGGCGCTTTCGCATCAATAGCCGATTGGAACAGGGCAGCTTTAAACGGCAAAATACCCAAGCCGGAAGAAGTACGCGCCTCAGGGAAGAAGCTGACATTCTGCCCTGCTTTCAATGCTGCACAAATCGCCTGATTAATCGGCTCGATATCTCGGCGGGAATTGCGGTTGATAAACACCGTGCCGGCATTTTTACCCATTTTTCCCAAAACCGGCCAACCGCTGATTTCCTGCTTGGCAATAAAACTGCTCGGATAAACGGCGCTCATGGCAAAAATATCCAACCAAGACACATGATTGGCTACCACCAAAGTACCACTCACATTTCCTTGAGGCGGTACGCCGATTTCCAATTCGATATCCAAAGCATCCAATGCGCCTTTTCCCAAAACAACCACCGCATGATTGCGTTCCTCTGCATTATTGCCATCGATGGCACGCAAATTCCGACCGGTTCGGAACAACCAAGCCGCCAAACGGCAAAGCCTGCCCAGTCGTTTAAAAAAAGGAGCTTTTTGTTTAGACATAAAATTTCTTCTGTATGGTATTCATTATTTTCAGACGGCCTCTGACATTTAAGGCCGTCTGAAACTATTTCTGGCAATTTGGACAATAAAATGTTCCACGCTGCCCCAAAGTTTCTTTAAAAATCAGCCCGCCACATTGGACACAAGGCTCATTGTGACGGCCATAGACCGTATATTCCTGCTGAAAGTAGCCGCTTTTTCCATCGCTATTAACGAAGTCTCGCAGCGTACTGCCACCCGTTTCAATCGCCCTTTGCAGAACCGCTTTAACGGTTTCCACCAATAATGCGCATTCTTTCTTGGTCAGCTTATTCGCCGGACGCAATGGCGAAATACCTGCCTTAAACAGACTTTCATTCGCATAAATATTACCGACACCAACCACCACTGCATTATCCATCAGCGCTAATTTGACTGCACGCTTTTGGGTTTTCAATTTCTGATACAGGTAATTTGCATCAAAATCATCCGAGAGTGGCTCCGGTCCCAACTTTTCCAACAGCGGATGATGCTCGGAAATACCCTCATACCACAATACCGCACCAAATTTACGCGGATCGTGATAACGCAATACGGTACCGTCATCAAATACAAAATCTAAATGATCATGTTTATCCGGCGTGGCAATGCGCTTATCATCGGCGGTAAAAATCCGCAAACTGCCGGACATACCCAAATGCATAAGTAAAATACCCGTTTCAAAAGTAACAATCAAATACTTCGCACGCCGGTTGCATGCCAAAACTTTGCGCCCGGCCAAAATTTGCGCCAAGTTCGGATGGATAGGCCATCTCAATTTAAACTGGCGAATAATGACTTTTTCTATCTTTTTGCCATCAATATGCGGCGCGATTCCGCGTAAAGTCGTTTCTACCTCAGGTAATTCAGGCATCATTATTCTCCAAATTCATCATTATATATAGGCCGTCTGAAAACTATTCGGCCAAACGTGCCGTACTTAAAGCAACCGTATTGCCATCGAATGCAGATTCCAATTCAGGCAAAGGATGGACACCAATCAAATGTTTTGTTAAAACCACACCATACACCGCCGCACACTGCGGCCACCACCTATCCCCTGCCTTTTCCATAAACTGCCAAAATTTCAAAGCAGATGATGAATTCACAGCAGGCAGATAATCCATAAACTGCCCATATTCCATTTCAAAACCAATAGCGGCAGTTTTTCGTTTCAACTCAGCCAGAGCCAAGCATTGAGATTTCATAGGCAGTCTTTTGCCATCAAACCACGAGCTCAATCCCCACAAAGATTTAGGGTTAAACCCCGTCAAAATCAACCTACCCTCGGGTTTTAATATCCTAAATGCTTCTTGCAACACCAAATCTGCAGTTGAAATTTCCAAAAGATGGGGCATCAATAACACATCCACGGAATGCGTTTCAAATGCCAACATTTCAGCATCCATCCGCACATCGCGCGGCACCACAATCATATTTTCAGACGGCCTCTGCCATATGCCGCCCAATTGAACCACCACTTGGCCATTCAAATATTGCAAATGCCGTCTGAAAAAATCCTCCTCTTTTTGAGCAAGATACTGCCCCATTGGCGTTTGCATAAAAAAAGTTTCCATTAAATGCTCCCCTATGCATCCCGACTTGTGTGACAGAATTTTAACACCACGACCACATCATACACGCAAATTCCCTGCCCGACTTGACGTTTGAATTCTGAAACGATACCATCGAAAGGACAAAATTTTATTATATATTTGATAACTCTATTTACTATGGCAAAACTAAAAACCATCGTTCTGACCGTTTCAAGCCTGTCGGCAGTTTCCGCCACAGCCTACGCGCAAAACGCTACGCCCAACCAAGTCGGCATGGCAATGATGCGCCTCAACTCTTCCCTGCTCGACCAAGCCAAAGCACAAACCTTCGGCTCTGGCAGCTTGTGGGCATCATTACGTAAAGACTTCCGCATTAACGAAGTCAACACAGAACTGGTTCGCCGCCATGAAAACAAATTTGCTGCAAACAGTGCATATTTCGACCGCACCATCTCCCGCAGCAAACCTTATATGTACCATATTGCCAATGAAGTTAAAAAACGCAATATGCCTGCTGAAATCGCTTTGCTGCCTTTCATTGAAAGCGCATTCGTAACCAAAGCCAAATCACACGTCGGCGCATCCGGCCTGTGGCAATTTATGCCGGCTACCGGCCGCCACTTCGGCTTGGAAAAAACGCCTTTGTATGACGGCCGCCACGACGTTTACGCCGCTACCGATGCTGCATTGAACTACCTGCAATACCTGCACGGTATGTTCGGCGACTGGTCTTTGGCCCTTGCCGCTTACAACTGGGGCGAAGGTAACGTCGGCCGTGCCGTAAACCGTGCCCGTGCTCAAGGTTTGGAACCGACATACGAAAACCTGCGTATGCCGAACGAAACACGCAATTACGTTCCCAAACTTTTGGCTGTCCGTAATATCGTTGCCAATCCGCAAACTTTTGGCATGAATATCAGCGAAATCAGCAATCAGCCGTATTTCAAATCCGTCAGCATCGATAAACCTATTGATAACAGCACAATCGCTCGCTTTGCAAACATCAGCGAAAGCGAACTGTTGGCGCTCAACCCAGGTTTCAATGCCCCGGTATTCATCCCTAAAAACAACCGTCGTCTGTTGTTGCCGGTTTCTGCGGTTTCCGCATTTGAGAAGAACTACCGCAATGCCAATCCAGATACCCTGATGTCTTGGGATATTTATACTTCTTTGGGCAACAAAAAACTTAATGCCATCGCCAACGATACCGGCATGAGCGTAGCCGAACTCAAACGCCTCAATGGCCTGAGCGGTAGCGCCATTTCTGAAGGCCGCAGCATTTTGGTGGCTAAAAACTCAGCTATCCAAAGCCAAGATATTATTAACTTTATCGACAAAGACAATACGCCGGATACTTACCAATCCAATATGCCGGCCATGTCTCCGATTATTGCTTCCAACGCAGCAGAACCGGTTAAAGTCGCTCAAACTACCTTGACCAATATTGTTGCACCTGTTGTTCCTCAGTCCACTAAACCGGTTGACTTTATTGCACACAGCAAAACTGAAAACGTTACTTCCGTAGCGGTAACAGAAACCAAGGCGCAGCCTCAAGTTGCAAGTGCGGAAGTAGCAGCCCCTGTTGTAGCCATGACCCATACTACTGCTGAGCCTGCTGCTACAAATGTTGCTGAAGCACCCAAAGCAGCTATCCCTGCCGACTTGACTGCACCGACTGTTGCCGCAAACGATGTAGCCCCTACTCCAGCAGTTGAATCTGTTGCTGTTGCACCGGTTCAAGAAGAGCATGATGACCTGATGGCTTTGGTACAAAGCCAACCTGCGGAGGAACCTGCAGCGACTGTTGCTGAAGCGGCTTCTGAAGCCAAACAAGTTCAAACTGTTGTGACTGCCGAAAGCGCTCGTACAGCACGTATCGCAGCCAATACCGCTAAACAACAACAACGCATCAATGCGCGTCTTGCCCGTGTAAATGGCCAACAAAACACACAAACTGCAGCACTTGCAGCAGGCACACACCGTGTGGAAGATGGTGATACGTTGTTTAATATCTCCAAACGTTACAACTTGAGCGTAGCTGATTTGATTATTGCCAACAACATCAAAGGCAACAATATCAGAAAAGGCCAAATCCTCCGTGTTACAGCTGCTCCGACAAAAGTCCACAGCAACCCGGTTCAAAACGTTTCCTACACTGTACGTAAAGGCGATACCCTGAACACCATCGCTAGCCGTTTCAATGTTGATATTAACGATATCCGCCGTTGGAACCGCAATACCCGTACCGTATCTCCCGGTCAACGTTTGAAGCTGATTGGTAGCTAATATTATCTTTAAAACAAAGGCCGTCTGGAAGATTCAGACGGCCTTTTTCTTGATGATAGATAATCAAGTTAATGTTTGATAACAAACAGAATAGTCTTTACTTAAAGATAAAAATATTTTTTGAAAATTACTGTATAAAAAAAAAGAGTGTGCAAAAACACACTCTCTTCTTCAAACGAATTGTCGTCAAACCCTATGCTAAATACCCTTATCCAAACATATGAATTCCGTAAAATATATTCCTATGCCGGTGAAAAAGCATCACAGAAGAAGGCATCTTCCGGTAAAGCGCAATTTTGAGTCAGCAAACTTTGCGCATTCTCCGTCATGGCTGGTGACCCGCAAGCATAAACTTCATATTGCCCCATATCAGGATAATTTTGTGCGGCAACATTTTGCACGTATCCATTCTCCCCTTTCCAATCGGAATTAGGCTTAGAAAGAACAGGCGAAAATTTTGCATTTTTCAGACGGCCTATTAATGCTTCTACTTCTTCCAATGCGTACAAATCCTCCTGCTGACGTGCTCCCCAGTAAAAATGAACCGGACGTTCGCTATTCTGATGAATCAAATCAAGCAAGATACTGCGGATAGGTGCGTAACCTGTACCCGTTGCCAACAAAACAATCGGTTTATCGCTGCCTTTTTGCAAAGTAAACGTACCCAATGGACCTTTAACACGGACAATACCTTTTTCTTTGATCTTAGGCTCTACACCAAAAATCATTTCCGAACATACGCCGTTTTCACGTTTACGGATATGCAGCTCCAAAATGCCTTCTTGATCAGGCGAATTAGAGATTGAATAGCTGCGGCTGATATTGCCGGGAAGCAGCAAATCAATATATTGTCCGGCATAAAATGCAAATGGCGGCGCTTTAGGCAAAGCCAATCTCAACAAAGCAACATCGTGTTTGATTTCAATGTTTTCAATACGTGCCGGCAATGTGCGTATTGGCAAAGCATTTTGATTAAAACCTGGCACATTAATTTTGAGGTCACTCTTCGCAGTGGTACAGCACAATAATACTTTACCCTGCGCTTTTTCTTCTTCACTGATGGCTTTATCAATATGCTTGCCCATTTCAAATTCGCCACTAATCAACTCGGCCTTACACTGCCCGCAAGCACCGCTTTTGCAAGAATGAGGCAAATTTAAATTCTGACGGGTTGCGGCAGCAAGAACAGTTTCGTCCTCATTCGCCGTAAATGTAGTTTGATCTGGTAAAATAATGGTATGTGTCATGGTATTTAGAATAAATTTATTATCAAAAACAAAGGCCGTCTGAAAATAAAACCTGTTTTCAGACGGCCTGTCCTATCTATCAAGCCAATTTAGCTTTAATCAACTCTTGAACCTGAGCAGGATTGGCCTTGCCTTTACTTGCTTTCATCACTTGACCGACAATCGCATTCAAGGCTTTCTCATTACCGGAACGAAATTGCTCAATGGCTTTCGCATTGTTTGCCAACACTTCATCCACCATAGCTTCAATTGCGCCAGTATCGGTAATCTGTTGCAAACCATGTTTTTCGATGATTTCAGCAATACCTGCTTCAGGCTCGGCCCACATTGCTTCAAAAGCTTTTTTCGCCAATTTGCTGCTTAATGTTCCATCCGCAACTTTGGCAACCAACTCGGCAAGGCGTGGAGCTGTAATAGGGCTTTCAGCCAATTCCAAGCCTTCTTTGTTCAAAGTAGCAGCAAGCTCGCCGTTCATCCAGTTCGCCGTTAATTTACCTTGGCCGCAGGCTTTGGCTGCTTCTTCAAAATAGGCAGCTTGAGCGCGGCTGGCAGTTAACAAGCGCGCATCATAGTCAGACACGCCGTAATCGGCAACAAAACGCGCCGCCATTTCATGCGGCAATTCAGGCATTTCATCTTTGGCTTTTTGCAATTGACCGTCTGAAATAATGACCGGCAGCAAATCCGGATCCGGGAAATAGCGGTAATCGTGCGCATCCTCTTTCAAACGCATCACACGGGTTTCGCCTTTTTCAGGATCAAACAGCATGGTTGCCTGCTGTACTTTACCGCCGTCTTCTAAGATTTCAATTTGCGCTTCCACTTCATAATTGATGGCTTGTTCCAAGAAGCGGAAAGAGTTGAGGTTTTTGATTTCACGGCGTGTACCAAACTCAGCCTGACCTTTTGGACGTACAGAAACGTTGGCATCGACGCGGAACGAGCCTTCCGCCATATTACCGTCGCAAATATCCAGCCAAGTTACCAAACCATGCAATGCTTTAGCGTATGCCACGGCTTCGGCTGCGGAACGCATTTCAGGCTCGGAGACAACTTCCAACAAAGGCGTACCGGCACGGTTCAAGTCGATACCGGTGGCACCGTTTAAACCTTCATGCACGGATTTACCCGCATCTTCTTCCATGTGCGCACGGGTAACATTGATGGTTTTAACCTCATCGCCCACTACGATCTCCAGTTTGCCGTGTTCCACAATCGGCAAATCCAACTGGCTAATTTGATAGCCTTTTGGCAAATCAGGATAAAAATAGTTTTTACGGTCGAACACGTTTTTCTGATTGATTTTCGCATCCAAAGCCAAACCGAGTTTGATGGCTTTTTCGACGACTTCGCGGTTCATTACCGGCAATACACCCGGCAACGCACACTCAACCACGCTGGCGTGGGCATTAGGCTCGGCACCGAATGCAGTGGATGCGCCGCTGAAGATTTTGGATTGGGTGTTGAGTTGGACGTGGATTTCCAGTCCGATTACGGTTTCCCAAGTCATAAGGGTCTTTCTGTCGAAAAAAAGTTAATCGGTTAAATGAGTGATTCGTTTTTCAGACGGCCTGAATAAAAAACCATAACAGGCCGTCTGTAAGATAAGTTTATTTCCTGCGGCGTTGGAAACCGGGCAGTTGCCAATGGAAACGGTATGCAGTCAGGCGAAACAACAATCCTCCAGCAAAGAGCAGGTTTAACGTAAAAATATTAATCCAGCCCAAATGCCCGAACAGATAAATCAGTCCGCCAATCAAAATAGCCACGCTGCCGTAAAGGTCGGTGCGCAAAATCATCGGCACATCATTGACCAAAATATCGCGCGCAATCCCGCCGCCAACGGCAGTCACAAAAGCCAAAGAAATAACGCCAAACAGATTGAGCTGCAAAGCAATACCGATTTGTGCGCCGGTAATGCTGAACGCTGCCAAACCGATGGCATCGGCAATAATAAAAGCAGCGGCCAAATAGGTGCTACGATAACGTTGCACCCTTATCAACCATGCAATGGCAAGCGTGGCAAACACGACTATCAGCGCATCGGTTTGCAAAAACACTTGCGGAATCCGGCCGACCAAACCATCGCGTATCATGCCGCCGCCGACAGCCGTCAGTAACGCAGTAATGACGACACCGAGTACATCCAACCGCTTGTTGTAGCCGACCAAATAGCCGGAAATGGCAAACGCGGCTGTCCCAATGATTTGAATGAAGTCGGTGGCTGTCATAATTTTTTAAATATCTACAATATGCAGCACCTCAACACATTCAGGCGCTTTTATATGGTTTATTTTCAGACGGCCTTGAACCATCAAGGCCCTAAAAATATTATTCCGGCGCTTTAGTATGCCAATCGCTGTTCAGCTGAACTTGATGTGCGGCACCCAAAATTTTAGCTTCGGAGAAATAGTTGCCGATAAATTGCACACCAATCGGCAGGCCGTTTGCGCTGAAACCGGCAGGCAGAGTCAGTGCAGGCAAACCGGCAAGATTCACGGCGATGGTGTAAATATCGGACAAGTACATTTGCACAGGGTCGTGAATGTCGCTGCCAAGTTTTGGCGCGGCAGTCGGCGCAGTCGGCGCCAAAATGAAATCACATTGACCAAAGGCCGTCTGAAAATCATTGGCTACAAGGCGGCGCAATTTTTGCGCTTTCAGGTAGTAAGCATCGTAGTAACCATGGCTCAATACATAAGTACCGATCATGATACGGCGTTTGACCTCGCTGCCGAAACCTTCGGCACGGGTGTTACTGTACATTCCTTCCAAATCGCCGAATTGCGCTGCACGGTGGCCATAACGTACGCCGTCAAAGCGGGATAAGTTGGTACTTGCTTCCGCAGAGGCGAGAACGTAATAAGCGGGAATCGACAATGATGTTTGCGGCAGGGAAACTTCAACAGTCTCCGCGCCTTGAGCTTTGAGCAAATCAATAACGCTTTGCAAGGCCGTCTGAACATCGGCATCTGCGCCTTCGCCGAAATACTCTTTAGGCAAACCGATTTTCAAACCTTTGAGCGGCTTGTCCAAATCACGGGTGTAGTCTTCTTTGTCGCGTTCCAAACTGGTGGAATCGCGCTCGTCAAAGCTGGCCATGGCGTTCAACAAAATCGCGCAGTCTTCGGCCGTTTGCGCCATAGGACCAGCTTGGTCGAAGCTGGAAGCATAGGCAACCATACCGAAGCGTGAAACCGTACCATAAGTCGGCTTGATGCCGGTAATACCGCAATGCGATGCAGGCTGACGGATAGAACCGCCGGTATCCGAACCCAACGCAGCCGGTGCCAAACGCGCCGCAATTACAGCAGCCGAACCGCCTGACGAACCGCCAGGAACATGTTCAAGATTCCATGGGTTTTTGGTTGCGCCGTAGAACGAAGTCTCATTGGTCGAACCCATGGCAAATTCGTCCATATTGGTACGGCCAAGAGTGACCATGCCGGCATCCAACAGGTTTTGCACCACAGTGGCAGTATAAGGAGAAACAAAGTTATTCAACATTTTGGAGCTACATGCACTGCGCCAACCTGTTTGGCAGAAAATATCTTTGTAAGCAACCGGTACACCGGTCAAAGCCGTTGCATTACCGACTGCTATACGCGCATCGGCTGCTTTGGCTTCAGCAAGGGTCTCATCTTGGTCGATGGTCACATAGCCATTGATGGCAGGGTTTTTCACAGCAATAGCGGTCAAATATTCGGTCGCCAATTCGACTGCGGAAATTTGTTTGGATTGCAGCAGGCTGCTGGCTTGTTTGAGCGTGTAAGCGGTCATTGTGCCGTACTTTCTATAAAACAGTTTTTGCTTTCAAAACAGATATTGAAAACATCCGTTTAAATCAATAAATCAGGCCGTCTGAACAGAATATCCTTTCAGACGGCCTTGCAATAGGAGTTTGCCGATAAGCAAAGGCCGTCTGAAACCTTATTCTTCAATCACTTGAGGAACGATATACAGGCGGTTGCGCACTTCTGGGGCAACAGCCTGATATTCTGCAGCGTGGTCGGTTTCAGTTACTTTATCTTCGCGCAGACGCAAAGCGGCTTCGTGCGGATGCGCCATGGGTTCGATGCCGTCGGTATTGACGCTTTGCATGTTTTCAACCATAGCGAAAATGTCGTTCAACTCGGCAAGCGTTTTGTTTTTTTCTTCGTCCGTTAAAGTGAGGCGCGAGAGTTTTGCGATTTTTTCCACATCATTTAAGCTTAAAGCCATAAAAAATCCTTGTCTGATAGCAATGCCTCTTAGGTTTGGGGTATCATTGCATTTCGTCTTCTATGAAGCGAAGAATTATAACCGAAAACCAAACAGGTTGGCATGGTGTTTTGATTCAGACGGCCTTTTAAGGGCGCATTTATCCGTCTAAAACCGTGTACCTGTTTTTCTTATTTTAAATACTGCTTAAAGCATCCGGACTGGGCCGGAATTTCAGGAATCCTAATGTTTCGTCTTTTATCTCGTTTCCTCTCCAATGATATTGCCATCGATTTGGGCACGGCCAACACGCTGATTTTTGTACGCGGCAAAGGGATTGTTTTGGATGAGCCGTCCATGGTTGCGATTCAATCCGGCGCAGGCAATAAAAGTAAAATTATGGCAGTGGGCACGGAAGCTAAAAAGATGCAGGGCCGTGCGCCACGCAATATCGAAATTGTCCGCCCGATGAGGGACGGTGTGATTGCAGACTTTGTGATCACCGAGCGTATGCTGGGGATGTTGATTAAAAAAGCCACCGAAGGACGGTCTTTGGTTCCGCCTCGTGTGGTTATCTGTGTTCCGGGCGGCTCTACCCAAGTGGAACGTAAAGCAATTTTGGATTCTGCGTTTGCTGCCGGTGCGGCAAGCGTGCATTTGATTGAAGAATCGATGGCTGCCGCTTTAGGCGCGGGCTTACCGATTGAAGATGCAGCAGGTTCGATGATTGTCGATATTGGCGGCGGTACGACTGAAATCGGTATTCTTTCACTGGGCGGTATGGCCTATTCTGCTTCTGTCCGCGCAGCCGGCGATGAATTCGATAAAAGCATCATCCATTACCTGCGCCGCCATCGCGGTGTCTTGATTGGCGAAGCTACAGCCGAAGAATTGAAAAAACAAATCGGCTCTGCCTCTGGCTTTGAAACCGAAACAGCCATGCGCATTAAAGGCCGTGATCTGGCCGAAGGTACGCCTAAATCCTTGGCGGTTACTTCAGATGAAATCCGTGAAGCATTGAGTGAAACGGTAAATCAAATCATCCGTGCCGTCCGTCTGGCTTTGGAACAGGCACCGCCTGAGCTGGCCGGCGACATCGCAGACCGCGGCATTATGCTGACAGGCGGCGGTGCGCTTCTGCACGGTATTGATACCGTCTTAGCCGATGCAACCGGCCTGCCTGTCGGTATTGCCGATCAGCCTCTGAACTGCGTCGCCTATGGTGCCGGTAAGGCTTTGGACTATATCGGCAAATGGGATACCGTGTTTACGGAAAACCCATAAGGTAGATGGTTATGGAACGCTCTTCTTTGCGCTTTGACGAGGCAAAAGGCTCTAAGCTGTTGCCTCGTTTTGTCGTTTATATCGCTCTGGCTGCCGGCCTGATGGTAGCCGATTACCGCTTTTCATTGATGCAGCCTGTACGTGCGGCAGTCATGCCCATGCTCTACCCTGTTCAATGGCTGGCCAATCAACCTGTTCAACTTTATCAATATTTTGCCGAACTCTCCCAGTCCAAATCCGAGCTCTTGGAACAAAACCGCCAGCTTATGGAAGAAAATGGCCGTCTGAAAATCGATTTGCAGCGGGATAAAGTCAATACCGATGAATTGCGCGAATTAAAAAAACTGTACGGTTTGCAACAAAAAGGTATTCACAACGTTATCGGTGCGGAAGTCATTTCCAATGGCAAAGATCCGCTTTCCGAAAGACTGATTATCGGCAAGGGCAGTCAAGACGGCTTGAAAGTTGGCGATGCGGTCATCGATCAAAGCGGTTTGATCGGCCTGTTGACACAAGTTCACACACAAAGTGCAGAAATTGGGCTGATTTCAGGCGGACAAAGCATTGTCCCCATAGCCGTCAGCCGCACCGGCGAACGCAACTTGGCATACGGCAATGGCAGCGGTTTAGATTTGCGCTATTTCCCAACTGGCTCAGACTTGAAACCCGGCGATATTCTGCTGACTTCCGGTTTGGATGGTACTTATCCGGCGGGGATTCCCGTTGCAACCGTCAGCAAGGTTGTCCGCGCATCGGGAACACCTTATTACGATACGCAACTGACGCCTTTGGCCGCTTTACGCAGCAGCCGTTTTGTCTTGGTACTTTCTTCCGCCCCTTCTTCCCCACGCTGATTTCATGAACGATTTTGACGATTCTTACCGTGCAGTACCGCTGCACATCATGGCGGCCAGTCTCATTGTGATGATGATACTGGACTTTATGCCGTTTTCCTTTGACGGGTTCTTCTGGCTGCCTGAAATGACGGCACTGATGCTGCTGTATTGGGCATTGCACCAACCGCAACGCGCAGGCATGGGACTGGCTTTTGCCATCGGTCTGATTGTCGATGCAGCAACCGCCGCGACTTTGGGCTTGCACGCCCTGTCTTACGTCGTGATGACTTATTTCATCTTAAACCGCCGCCGCCAAATCATGCTGTACGGCCACATTATGCAATTGGCCGCTGTCTTGGCTGCGTTGTTGCTCAATCAGGCCGTTTTAACTGCTGCCCGTCTGTTCCTCAATAATCAGGTCATCACTTTGCAAGGCTTTGTTGCTCCATTTGTCGGCGCACTGCTTTGGCCCATACTCAGCCAGCTGATGCTGATCGTGACCCGTATTTACCGCTCCCACTGAAAAGATGAAACCGATTCTTCCACGCCGTCTTTCCGGTGGTCAACATACCAAAAAACCTTCCGCTCAGGCAGCACAAACCGATGCTTTGTTGCGCCTGCTCGTTGCGTTTATCCTGATTGTTATCTTCTTTTCCATTTTGCTGGCGCGGTTCTTCTACCTGCAAGTGACCCAACACAACGAGTTTTCCGGTCAGGCATCGAGCAACCGTATTACCCTGATTCCAACGCCGCCCGTACGCGGCGAAATCGTCGATATCAACGGCGTTCCTTTGGCCAAAAACTATCCCATCTTTTCGCTCGAAGTTATTCCCAGCCGCATCGAAGGCAAGATGGAAGATGTCATTGAAGCATTGAAAAAATACGTCGATATCACGCCGACAGATTTAAAACGCTTCAAAAAATACCGCGAAAGCTATCGAAAATTTGAAAACATCCCGCTCAAGCTCAGGCTGACCGATGAAGAAGCTGCACGTTTGTCTGTGCATCTGCGCGAATTCAAAGGCGTAGAGGTTAACTCACGCACATTCCGCGAATATCCTTACGGCAAGCTGACTTCCCATTTCTTAGGCTATATCGGCCGTATTAGCGATAAAGACAAAGAAATGCTGGAAGAAGAAGGCCTGACTGCCCTCTACCGCGGCAGTACGCATATCGGCAAATCCGGCTTGGAAAAATATTACGAACACCAGCTTCATGGCATTCCAGGCTATCAGGAAGTCGAAAAAGACGCTTACGGCAATATCGTCCGCGTATTGAAAAATGTTCCGTCCAAAATGGGGCAAACCTTGCGCCTAGGCATGGATATCCGTATGCAACAGGAAGCCGACCGCATCTTGGGCGACCGTCGTGGCGCATTGGTGGCCATCAATCCGCAAGACGGTACTGTTTTGGCTTTTGTTTCCAAACCTTCCTTTGATCCCAACCTCTTTATTGACGGCATCGACAGCGACACTTGGAAAATGCTGAATGACGATTGGAAAAAGCCTTTGATCAACCGCGTTACCCAAGGCCTTTATCCGCCGGGTTCTACATTCAAACCCTTTATTGGCATGGCTTTGTTGGAAAGCGGCAAAATCACTCAAAACACTATCATCCCCGCCCCCGGCGCATGGAGCATCCCTGGCAGCCGCCATATCTTCCGCGACTCTGTCCGCAGCGGCCACGGCTCGGCCAACTTGAGTAAAGCCATTCAAGTATCGTCTGATACTTTCTTCTATCGTCTCGGCTATGAAATGGGTATCGATAAAACCTCTCCGTATCTGGCGCAATTCGGTTTCGGCCAGAAAACCGGCATTGATCTGCCCAGCGAATACACAGGCGTTTTACCTAGCCGCGAATGGAAAGCCAAACGTTTTGCCAAGTCTTCCGACCCTACCGCAAAAGAATGGCGCGCCGGCGAAATGGTTTCTGTCAGTATCGGCCAAGGCTACAACGCCTACACGCCTTTGCAAATGGCACATGCGACAGCTTCTCTGGCCAATGACGGTGTCGTTCATCAGCCGCATTTGGTCAAAGAAGTATTGGACTTCGGCGCACGCAAAATTACCCGTATCAACCCCAATCCTGAGCGTCAAATTCCGTTCAAAGCCGATAACTTCGAATACGTCAAACGCTCAATGGAAAAGGTATTGAAACCGGGTGGTACGGCGCACCGTATCGGTGGCGGACTCGCCTATACGATGGGCGGTAAAACCGGTACAGCCCAAGTCGTACAAATTAAACAAGGCGGCCGCTACAATGCCGCAGCCCTGCGCGAACAACACCGCGACCACGCATGGTTTATCTCGTTTGCGCCATTGGAAAAACCTGAAATTGCCATTGCCGTTATTTTGGAAAACGGCGGCTGGGGTGCGTATGCCGCGCCATTGGCCCGTGAAATGACTGATTTTTATATGCTTCACGTCAAGCCGCAACAGTTTTCAGACGGCCTTGAGTCAGATTTAGCCAAAACTGAAACAACGGACAAGCATCAGCCTATTACCAGCATTTTCCAATCTGCCTACGGACTGACGCCGACAAGCCCTGCCTCACAGCCGGAGGTTCATCATGAATAACACATCAGTGTGGAAAAATTTCAAATCCACCATTGCAGCCCCGATTGACCCTTGGCTGTTTTTTGCCATGCTCGCCATCTACATCATGAGCCTGTTCCTGCTCTATTCTGCAGACGGGCAAGAGTTCGGCCAATTGGAAAACAAAACCATCCATACCGTTTTGGGCTTTGCCCTTTTATGGATTATCGCCGTATTCAAGCCGCAAACGGCTGCCAAAGTCGCCTTGCCTGTTTACATTGTCGGCGTATTACTGCTGATTGGCGTCGAAGTCGCCGGCGTTACCGTCAACGGCTCGACCCGTTGGCTGAGCCTCGGCTTTACCCGTATCCAACCTTCCGAAATCATGAAAATCGGTATTCCCATGACTGTCGCGTGGTATTTCCAACGCTATGAAGGCCGTCTGAAATGGATACATTATATTGTCGCCCTTGTGCTGATTCTTGCTCCTGTCGCCCTGATTTTGAAGCAGCCCGACCTCGGTACGGCCGCGCTGATTATGGCTTCGGGTATTTTTGTCATCTTTTTTGCCGGATTGCCTTGGAAAGCCATTTTTTCCGCTATTATTGCCTTTGTAGCCGCCTTGCCGCTCTTGTGGAATTACGGCATGCACGACTATCAAAAAACCCGCGTCCTTACCCTGCTCGACCCAACCAAAGATCCGTTAGGTGCAGGCTACCACATCATCCAATCCATGATTGCCATCGGCTCGGGTGGTGTATGGGGTAAAGGCTGGCTCAACGGTACGCAAACCCATTTGGACTATATTCCCGAATCAACGACTGACTTTATTTTCGCGGTATTCGGTGAAGAGTTCGGCCTGATTGGCAATATCCTTTTACTGCTGGTTTACCTTATCATTCTGGCACGCGGATTGTGGATTGCCGCGCAAGCGCAATCCCTTTACAGCCGTACTCTGGCAGGCGCGTTGACCATGACCTTTTTCTGCTATGCCTTTGTAAACATGGGCATGGTCAGCGGTATTTTGCCCGTTGTCGGCGTCCCCCTCCCCTTGGTCAGCTACGGCGGTACAGCTACGCTTTCCATCATGGTGGTACTCGCCCTGTTGATGGGTATTGCCAACGAACACAAAAACCGTCGCCGCCGTAATGCGGATAACGATAACCTAACTGAAAGCGAGGAATAATATGGAACTGGGTGTAGAAATCGGCAAGCTGCTTGTGGCATTTCTCGTGCTGATTAATCCTTTCAGCGCACTCTCAATTTATCTTGATCTGACACAAAACCACAGCACCAAAGAAAAGCGCAGAATCGCGCGTACTGCCGCATTGGCTGTTTTCATCGTAATCATCGTCTTTGCACTGAGCGGCGGTATCTTATTGAAAGTACTAGGCATCAGCGTCGGCTCTTTCCAAGTCGGCGGCGGTATTCTGGTTTTACTGATTGCCATCTCCTTAATGAACGGCAACGATAATCCTGCCAAACCCAAAATTGATCCCCATTCAGAAGAACATCAAAGTGCGCAACAAGTCCGCCGCAATGAAAAAGCGATTGCCGTCGTACCCATTGCCATTCCGATTACCATCGGTCCCGGCGGTATCTCCACTGTCATCATTTATTCCTCTGCCGCCAAAAATTACAGCGATATTGCCCTGATTATCATCTCCGGCTTTTTGGTCAGCCTGATTTGCTATTTCATTCTGGTCGTGGCCGGACGCATCAGCAAACGCCTGGGCACTACCGGGCTGACTATCCTCAACCGCATCATGGGCATGATGCTTGCCGCCATTTCCGTAGAGATTATTGTTGCCGGCTTAAAATCCATTTTCCCCCAACTGGTCGCTTGAAGTACAATCATCACAATAAAAGGCCGTCTGAAACATTTTCAGACGGCCTCATAAAAACATAAAAACAAAGGAGCCAACCATGTTTCACAGCACCCACGTTTTCACCGGAGAAACCATTTACCGCAGACCGGCGCAAAGCTATACCGAGTTCACCGACGAATTAAACCGCCTCCAAACCCTTCAGCAAACCTTCGCACAATCAAGCATTATCGAGCGCACCGCCCTCTTACAGCAATTTGCCAACAGCCTTACCCAAAACCAAGAACGCCTCGCTGAAATGGTTTGCGAAGAAGTCGGACGCTGCCTGCACGAATGCCGTGCCGAAATCAGCAAATCCATCGAGCTTATCCGCTACTACGTCCGCCTTGCCCCCGAACTGCTTGCCCATAAAACCATCGCCACCCAAGCCAGCCTCAGCCAAGTCCGCTTCGAGCCTTTGGGCGTTGTTTTGGCAGTCATGCCGTGGAACTACCCTGTTTGGCAGATTTTACGATTTGCCATCCCTGCCCTCTGTGCCGGCAATGCCTGTGCGGTCAAACCTGCGCCCAGTGTTGCCCGCGTCAGCGAAACCCTATTCAGCCTTATCCCCGAAGGTTTACCACTTATCGGCGCATGGTTAAGTCATGAAGACACGCTTCAAGCCATTGAAGATACCAATGCCATGGCGTTTACCGGTTCGACCCATACGGGCCGCCTGCTGGCCGCCCATGCGGGCAGACATCTGAAAAAAAACGTCCTTGAACTGGGCGGCAGCAATCCGTTAATCATCCTGCCCGACGCCGATCTGCAACGCGCAGCCATCGATGCCTGCTATTCTCGTTTCCGTGATGCCGGGCAATCCTGCAATGCCGCTAAACGCATCGTTGTTACCCAAGATATTGCCGAACAATTTATCCCGCTCTTCCTTGCCGAATGCGCCAAACTGCAAACCGGCAATCCCAAAGATCCGAACACTACCCTTGCCCCGCTTCACCGCGAAGACCTGCGTCAAACCGTACACGAGCAGGTTCAAGATGCGGTTGCACATGGCGCGCAGTGCTTGAGCGGCGGTTATATCCCTGAGGGAGAAAGCTGGTTTTACCCTGCCACGGTATTGGATCAAATCAACCCGAACTGCCGCGTTTGGCACGAAGAAGTCTTCGGCCCAGTTGCCATGATTTTACGCGCCAACAATCCGGATCATGCCGTCGCACTTGCCAATGACACACCTTTCGGCCTCGGCGCCTGTATCTACACAGCCGACACGGCAAACGCATGGCAATACGCCGAAAAAATCCAAGCAGGCTCTGTCTTTATCAACCGCCACACCAGCAGCGACCTGCGCCTCCCCTTTGGCGGCGTCAAAGCTTCAGGCTACGGACGGGAGCTATCCGAATTCGGACTGTACGAATTCGTCAACATCAAAACCTATTGGCAAAAATAAACCGTTTCATTAACTCAGGCCGTCTGAAAACCCAATTTCAGACGGCCTGATGTTTTTTAAAGACTGGCAAAAATGTTGTATTTAAAACCCATACCAATTCTGCAAAATCAAAGCGGCTCAAAAATAAGCAACCTATTTTAGAAAGCAATTTATATTTCCACGCCTATTTTGAATCGGCAGCTTACCATGTTCATCATTCCAGCCGTTTCATTAAACTCTCTATAAAATACGCGACAAACAAAAATGCCGTCTGAAATACAACTTTCAGACGGCATTTTCAATCAAATACTACTTACCGGATTACAATTTCAAACCGGCCAGTTTAGCAGCATACGCATCCAAATCAGCGATTGGACGGGTAGCCACGCCGCTTTCCATAGCTGCTTTAGCGGTAGCAGAAGCAACGCGCGGCAACAGGCGGGAGTCGAATGGGGTAGGAATCAGGTATTCCGCACCGAATTCAAATTTCTTACCGTAAGCAGCAATCACTTCTTCAGGAACTTCTTCCATTGCCAAGTCAGCCAAAGCATATACGCAAGCGCGTTTCATTTCTTCATTGATGGTGGTTGCGCCGACATCCAATGCGCCACGGAAGATGAACGGGAAGCACAATACGTTGTTTACTTGGTTCGGGAAGTCTGAGCGGCCGGTACCAATGACCACATCCGGACGGGTTTCTTTTGCCAAAGGAGGCAGAATTTCCGGATTTGGGTTTGCCATAGCGAACACGATTGGTTTTTCGTTCATGGTGTTCAGCATTTCAGGAGTCAGCAGGTTTGCACCGGACAGACCCAAGAAGATGTCTTTACCTTTTACGGCATCAGCCAATACGCGTTGGCCGTTGTCTTCGATGGCGTAGAATTGTTTGGATTCGTCCATCGAGTCTTTGTCTTCGCGGGTTTTGTAAATCACGCCTTTGGAGTCGCAGACGGTCACGTTTTCACGTTTCAGTCCGACGGCGAGCAGTTGGTTCAAGCAGGCAATCGCTGCGGCACCTGCGCCGGAGCACACCAAAGTCGCTTCTTCAATTTTGCGGCCGGTATAACGCAAAGCGTTCAGTACAGCGGCAGCGGTAATGATGGCAGTACCGTGTTGGTCGTCGTGGAATACGGGGATTTTGCAACGTTTGCGCAATTCGCGTTCGATGTAGAAGCACTCAGGCGCTTTGATGTCTTCGAGGTTGATACCGCCGAAAGTCGGTTCCAAAGAAGCAATGATGTCTACCAATTTTTGCGGGTCTTTTTCATCGATTTCGATATCGAATACGTCAACGCCGGCGAATTTTTTGAACAATACGCCTTTGCCTTCCATTACAGGTTTACCGGCCAATGCGCCGATGTTGCCCAAACCCAACACTGCTGTACCGTTGGAAATCACGGCAACCAAATTGCCTTTGGCAGTGTATTTGTAGGCATTTTGCGGATCGGCATGGATTTCCATACAAGGAGCAGCTACGCCCGGAGAGTACGCCAACGCCAAGTCTTTAGAAGTAGCCAGAGATTTGGTTGGGGTAACGGAGATTTTGCCCGGCACGGGGAATTCGTGGAACTGCAGAGCGGCTTCTTTTAATGAATTTTCCATTTATCAATCCTGTTTGCGAGAGAGATTTTACAGCGAACAAGTCTGAAACAGGCTGCTTCAGACGTTTAAAATTTCTAAAGTCGGGTTGTTAACAGACCGGCTTTGTAACAGGCCGTAATTTTATCATGTTCTTTTGGTGGCGCATACCGATATTTATTACATTTGTTTTGATATTTCGTTTTATTTGGTTTTATGTCTAAAAACTTCTGTAATAATATTTCTTCGCCACATTACCCTTCTTTCAGACGGCATTTTATTTAAACTTAAACATTCAATCCAAAATAACTGTCTAGCGCGGTTTCAATCTGATTTTTTACCGCGTCCAGACTTTGGCTGCTGTCGATGACGGCATAGCGTTCCGGCTGTTCGTTAGCACGTTGCAGATATACTTCGCGCACCCGATTGAAAAACTCGGCTTCTTCTTGTTCAAAGCGGTCTTTCTCACGCGTTTGGTTGATGCGTACCATTGACACTTCTAAAGGCACATCCAACAGCAAGGTTAAATCTGGGCGGAAATCGCCCTGTACCCAATGCTCAAGCGTGGCAATATCTTGCAAGGGAACGCCTCGTCCGCCTCCTTGATAGGCAAACGTTGCATCGGTAAAGCGGTCTGAAACGACATGCGTGCCGTTTTTCAGGGCAGGTAAAATGACTGTTTCCAAGTGTTGCTGTCTGGCTGCAAACATCAGCAGGGTTTCTGTACGCAGGCTGACTTGGGTGGCTGGGTTGAGCAGGATTTCACGCAATGCTTCTCCGGCCGGAGTACCTCCCGGTTCACGCGTAAACAATACGGGCAGTTGGTGTTTCTCAAACCATGCTTTCATTACGGCAAGATTGGTGGATTTGCCTGCGCCGTCTATGCCGTCAAGGGTAATAAATCTGGGTTTCATATTGATATCGTCAATTTAAAGGCCGTCTGAAACAGGGATTATAAATGTTTCAGACGGCCTATTCGGTTTATTTCTTCAAAATATATTTGCGTACAGCGGCGTTGTGTTCAGAAAGATTGTGGCTGAACTCGCTCAAACCCGTACCATCCATTTTTGAGACGAAATACAGATATTTTTCATCAGACGGATGACCCGCCGCCTCAAGCGCGGCCTTACCGGGAAGCGCAATCGGCGTCGGTGTCAGACCGCTGCGTGTGTAGGTATTGTAAGGCGTATCGCGTTGCAGGTCGGCTTTGCGGATTCTGCCTTTATACGCATCGCCCATACCATAGATGACGGTCGGGTCGGTTTGCAGGCGCATGCCGATATTCAGGCGGTTGACGAATACGGCGGCCACATGGGCGCGATCGTCTTCGTGCGCGGTTTCTTTTTCAATCAGACTCGCCATAATCAGCATTTCATACGGATTTTTATAAGGTAGGCCGCTTTGACGGTCGTCCCATGCTTCTTGCAGGTTTTCCCGCATTTTACGGTAGGCGATTTTGTAAATTTGAAGATCGCTGCCGCCGGCATCAATTTCGTAACTATCCGGGAAAAACTGTCCTTCGGGATTGCTGCTCAAGGCGTCGGGTGCTACTTCGGCCATCAGTTTTTCATCGCTCCAACCGCGCGTATCGTGGGCAATGTCGGCAGTGTTGTCGATAATACGGCGCATTTGGGCAAAACGCGCGCCTTCCAAAATTTGCACGCTGACCGAGTCAGGGCGGCCTTTTTTAATGCGTTTTAAAATGTCCCAAGCCGATACTTTGGAAGACAGGCGGTAAGAGCCGGCATTGAGTTGGTTGTGTACGCCCATCACATACGCGGCGGCTACCAGCACATAACGGTTATAAACGATGCCATCTTGAGCCAGTTTGCGGCTGACGGAAGAGATACCTTGGTTTTTGGTAATGGTAATACGGTATGGTTTGCCGTTGTCTTTCGGAACAAACAACAATGCGGCAACCACGGCGGCAAATGCCGTCAAAAATACGGCCAGCCATTTCAACAATTTTTTCAGCATGGTAGGATTCTTGGTTTGTGAACGTGTCGGGCGACAGTATAACCGAAAACAAGCGCACCACGCCTGCCACCTTCCCCAACGTATGTTTTCCTATCCCGAAAGGCCGTCTGAAACCATGAATTCCCCTTCCAAAAACATTTGGCAAAACGGCCGTTGGCTGAATGCACGCCAAACTCATTCGCCCAATTTCAGCCCGCGCGAACTGGATGAAAACATCTCATTGGTTGTCCTACATAATATTTCCCTCCCTCCTTTTGAGTACAACACGGGTGCGGTGGAAAAATTGTTTACCAACCAAATCAATCCTGACGAGCATCCTTTTTTCAGCATCATCCACACCTTGCGCGTCTCCAGCCATTTTTTCATCAGCCGTAAGGGCGAAACCGTCCAATTCGTTTCCTGCGACGACATGGCCTATCATGCAGGCGTATCATCGTTTCAAGGCAGAGAAAAATGCAATGCCTTTTCCATCGGTATCGAATTGGAAGGCTGCGATTTCGAGCCTTTTACCGAAGCACAATACACCAGCCTGCAAGCCTTGCTGACCGCTATTTCCGGGCATTATCCGATTCAGGCCGTTACCGGTCATCAGGACATCGCGCCGGACAGGAAAACCGATCCCGGACATTTCTTTGATTGGCCTCGCCTTCAAAAAGCAGGTTTCCCCATCCGGCGCGGATAACTTTCAGACGGCCTGAACAATGATTGGCAGACATAATGCTGTCACAACCGTTTATTTTCGTTATAATTCAGCTATTCATTCGGACGCATAAAGTCCGGCTCCAACGAACTTCCCACGCAGCAAGATTCCGCACCCTGAAAAAGACGGAATGCTGCCTTTTTAAAAAGTGATTACTCCATGATTTTCATCGTCTTAGCCCTCGCCGCCCTTTTGGCGGTCATCGGTTACAACATGTACCAGGAAAACCAATACCGCAAACAAGTGCGCGAACAATTCGGCCATTCCGATAAGGATGCACTTTTGACCAGCAAAACCAAACACGTCCGCGACAGCAAAGAAACCGGCGGCCAAGGTTTGTTTATCAAGAAAAACAAAAAAACCGAAGAGGCATTGCGCAACCTGCAAGAGCAAGATGAAATCTACGCGGCAAAAGCCAAACTGGCTCACCCTGCCCAACTTAAAACGGATGTCGAGCTGACCATGGAAGACGACTTTTCCGCAGAAGAAAAAGTCCAACACACCGTTATCGGCTTAAACAACGAAATTACCGTCAGCCCTGCCGAAGCCGCTTCAGCCTCGGTTGAAACCGCCTCCGAACCTGTGGCACAAGTACCATTGATCAGCTTGGACGAATTGTCTCAAGTCGAGCTGCCTTGGTTTGACCCGCGCTTCGACTACATGGCCTACATCTCCCTGAAACAAGCCCAAGAATTGCACGCCTTGCCGCGCCTTTCCAGCACACACCGCTTCCAAATCATCGGTTGCACCATGGACGATCATTTCCGCGTTGCCGAGCCAATTCCGGGCGTTTACTACCAAGGCTTCGTCATGGGTCTGCAAGCTGTCAGCCGCAACGGTTTGGCAGCGCGTGAAGAGCTGCAACACTTCGACCAACAGGTTGATGCTTTTGCCCAACTGATGGACGGCAAAGTTTTGCATACCGACTTGGACGCGTTCACCGAAGTCGCGCAAGCCCTCGACCAATTCTGTGCGCGTGTTGACCAAACCATCGCCATTCACTTGGTTTCCCATTCCAATATCAGCGGCGTAGAACTGCGTGCTGCCGTGGAAGATACAGGCTTCAAACTGGGCGAAGACGGCGCGTTTCACTTCGGCGACAACAACAACCCTAAATTGTTCTCCATCCATACTTTGGATAACAAACCGTTTACCAACCCTCTGTTGGACAACCAAGCCTACCGCGGTTTCAGCATGCTTTTGGATATTCCGCATGTTCCTGCCGGCGAAAAAACTTTCGACAAATTTATGGACTTGGCAGTCAAACTCTCCGGCCAACTCAGCTTGGATTTGGTTAACGACCAAATGGAAGAAGTTTCCACCCAATGGCTTAAAGACGTACGCAACTACGTTTTGGCCCGTCAGGAAGAAATGCTTAAAGTCGGCATCAAACCCGGCAGCAAACAAGCCCTGCGCCTGTTCTCTTAAAATTCCCCAATCAAAAAGCGGATATGCAATGACGGCATATCCGCTTTTTTTCAGGTAAAATCCCTTCATCTTCAATATTCATCGATTTTCAGACGGCCTCTCTATCCTCAGGCCGTCTGAAAACTCTATTTCGATTGCACATGAATCCGACCGCACAACGTATCAAATACCTGACCGACCTCCTCAACCGCTACGCCTACGAATACTACACCCTAGACGCGCCCAGCGTACCCGACGCCGAATACGACAAATTGTTCCGCAAGCTCGAGGCATTGGAGCGAAACTACCCCGAGTTCAAACTGCCCGACAGCCCGACCCAACGTGTCGGTGGCGAACCTTTGGCAGGCTTTGATGAAGTGCGTCATGAAGTGCCTATGCTGTCACTGACCAACGCCTTTTCGCCACAAGACGAAAACGGCGTGTTTGACCATGCCGAAATGTACGCTTTTGATGAACGCGTTCGTGGCGGATTAAACGGAGAAAAACCAGAATACGTTATCGAACCTAAATTTGACGGTCTGGCCATCAGCCTGCTGTACCGCGACGGCGTATTGACTCAAGCAGCAACCCGTGGCGACGGCACAACAGGCGAAGACGTTACCCAAAACGTCAAAACCGTATCCAACATCCCCCTGCGCCTGCATGGAGAAAACATTCCCGAGCTTATCGAGATACGCGGCGAAGTACTGATGCTTAAAGCCGATTTTGCCGCCTTAAACGCACGACAGGCTGAAAACGGACAAAAACCTTTCGCCAATCCGCGCAATGCCGCCGCCGGTAGTTTACGCCAACTCGACTCGCGCATTACGGCACAGCGCAAACTGCATTTCTTCCCCTATTCCATCGCCCGACAACAAGGCGGTTTTATCGCAGAAGAACACCTGCAAGAGCTGAGCTACTGTAAAGAACTCGGCTTCAGCCTGCCTGACGGTAATTTCGGCTGTTTCCAAAATATCGACGAAGTATTAGCGTTTTACGAGCAAATGCAGCAAAAACGCCCTACATTACCCTACGAAATCGACGGCATGGTGGTCAAAGTCAACAGCTTGACGCAACAGCGCGAACTCGGCTTCATCTCACGCGCACCGCGCTGGGCCATTGCCCACAAATTCCCTGCCGAAGAAGCATTGACCATTGTCGAAGCCATTGATGTACAAATCGGGCGCACCGGCGCAGTAACCCCCGTCGCCCGCCTGCAACCTGTATTCGTCGGCGGCGTTACCGTTACCAACGCCACACTGCACAATCAGGACGAAGTATCGCGCAAAGACGTACGCGTTGGCGATACAGTTGTCGTGCGCCGCGCCGGAGACGTGATTCCCGAGGTAGTGCGCGTGATTTTTGAACGCCGCCCAATGCAGGAGACCAACATTGCTGTTTCAGACGGCCTGCAAGATGATTTATTCGCCGAAACACCTTCTGAAACCCGAGCCGAACCGCTTCACAAACCCTACCACCTGCCCACCCATTGCCCTATCTGCCGCAGCGAAATCGAACGTGAAGAAGGCGAAGCGGTTGCCCGATGCAGCGGCGGTATGCTTTGCCAAGCACAACGCGCGCAAGGTTTAATACACTTTGCCTCACGCAAAGCCATGGACATCGACGGACTCGGTCAAAAACAAATCGAGCAGCTTGTAGCACAAGATTTAGTTCGTCATTTCGCCGACCTCTACCGCCTCGATATTCCAACCCTGCAAAAAATGAAGGAAACAGCGGATAAAGCATCGACTAATGAGGAAGAACCATCAAACAGTGAGATTGAAGACTTTGAAAGCGAGACCGGCAATGCCCCGCTTAGCAAAACCAGTAAAAAACAGCCAACTAAATGGGCGGAAAACATCCTTGCAGGCATAGAAGCCAGCAAAACGCCTGAACTTGCCCGCTTCCTTTTTGCCCTCGGTATCCGTCACGTCGGCGAACGCACCGCCAAAACGCTGGCGCAGGCATTCGGCACACTGGAACACGTCCGCTATGCCCCCGAACCCATCCTCGCTTGCCTGCCAGATATCGGCACGGTGGTTGCCCACTCCATCGCCCACTTTTTTGCCCAAGAAGCGCAACAGGCGATGATCGACGAGCTACTGGCTGTAGGTGTTGCCCCGCAAAGCCAGGCTGTCACTATCCCGCCGTTGCGCCATGCCGAGCCGCAACGCTGGATTGCCCGCCTGCCCGATTTTAAAATCAGCGAAACTAAAGCACTGGCCTTGTGGGAGCTTGCCGGTCAAAGCATAGAAGGTTTGCAAACCGACAAGACGTTGCCTGCCGATTGGCAAATATGGCGCAGTAAACCGCAAAACGCAGCCCTGCTTGAAAATATGAAAACTTTCTTTGCTCAAACGCTGTCTACTCTTCAAGATGAAACTATTTCAGACGGCATTAACGAGGCCATAGCAGGTAAAACCTTTGTATTAACAGGGACTTTACCCACACTCAAACGCGACCAAGCCCAAGCCATGATTGAGGCTGCAGGCGGTAAAGTTTCCGGCAGCGTATCCAAAAAAACCGACTACGTTGTCGCCGGAGAAGCCGCAGGCAGTAAATTGGAAAAAGCCCAAGCTTTAGGCGTGGCCGTATTGAGCGAAGAAGAATTACTGTCGTTGCTGGGATAAGACAGTATCCATGACCAATTCTCCTTTTCAAACCGCCTGATACTTTATCATGTGGTATTATCATTACATACGACTACATCTTTACACTTTTTGGGGTATAAACCCACAGTTAAAATAGGATAATAATATGAAACCCATTAAAAAATGCGTCTTCCCCGTTGCCGGTATGGGCACCCGTTTCTTGCCTGCAACCAAAGCCAGCCCCAAAGAAATGCTGCCTATCGTGGACAAACCTCTGATTCAATATGCAGTTGAAGAAGCGGTTGAAGCCGGCTGTACTGAAATGGTGTTCATCACCGGCCGTAACAAACGCAGTATCGAAGACCACTTCGACAAAGCATACGAGTTGGAAACCGAATTGGAATTGCGTCAAAAAGACAAGCTGTTGGAGCACGTTCGCGATATCCTGCCTCCCAACATTACCTGCATGTACATCCGTCAAACTGAAGCATTGGGTTTGGGTCATGCCGTATTGTGCGCGCAGGCTGCCGTTGGTAACGAGCCTTTTGCCGTTATTTTGGCAGACGATTTGATTGACACGCCTAAAGGCGCGTTGAAACAGATGGTTGATGTGTACAACCAAAGCGGTAACAGCATTTTAGGCGTTGAAACCGTTGATCCTTCTCAAACAGGCTCTTATGGTATCGTTGAAGTTGAAAAGCTAAAAAGCTATCAGCGTATTATCAACATCGTTGAAAAACCCAAACCGGAAGAAGCGCCTTCCAACCTTGCTGTTGTCGGCCGCTATATCCTGACTCCGCGTATTTTTGACTTGTTGACCAACCTGCCCCGAGGTGCCGGCGGCGAAATTCAACTGACAGACGGTATCGCCCGCCTGCTTGATCATGAGTTTGTCTTGGCTCATGCATTTGAAGGTAAACGCTACGACTGTGGCAGCAAATTGGGTTACCTTGAAGCAACCGTGGCTTATGGTTTGAAACACCCTGAAACTGGCGAGCAACTCAAAGAATTGCTCAAACAATACGCTTAAGCCCAGCCATTATAAAAGGCCGTCTTAAATTTCAGAC
Source organism: Neisseria sp. P0020.S005 (assembly GCF_051957055.1). NCBI lineage: Bacteria > Pseudomonadati > Pseudomonadota > Betaproteobacteria > Neisseriales > Neisseriaceae > Neisseria > Neisseria sp. P0020.S005. The sequence continues at coordinate 56,378 of NZ_JBQCWV010000006.1, forward strand.
GGCCTTTTCTCACACTTATTTCTTCCAATATGCCGGAGTCAGCAAAATCAGAACGGTAAAAATTTCCAAACGTCCCAACAACATCACCGCCGTACACAGCCACTTCTGTACATCACTCAGCGCAGCGTAATTATGCGACGGACCAACTGCGCCCAAACCCGGACCTGCATTAGTAATACAGGCAATGACTGCCGTAAAGGCGGATAAAAAGTCCAAGCCTGCCGCCATCAGTAAAAAGCTGAATACAATGACCGTCATAAAATAAATAAAGATGAACGACATGACAGTCAGCGCCATGCGATCCGGAATAGAACGGTTGTTGACCTTTACCGTACGAACCGCGCGTGGGTGCAACAAAATCAGCATTTCGCGCAAGCTGAATTTGAACAATACCAACGCACGCACGTTTTTAATACCGCCCCCCATAGAGCCTGAACTTGCCAATACGTTCGACAGGAAAAACATCCACAACGACACAATCAGCGGCCATTGGGCAAAGTCAGCATTGGAGAAACCGCTGGCCAATCCGATGGACACAAAGTTGAAGCTGACAAAGCGTAAAGCTTCGCCAAGGCTTTGATAAACATCCTGCTGCCATAAATACAATGCCGAAATCAAAATACTGCCCGACAAAACCAGCAACATGGAACGGCATTCCTCATCTTTCCAATACACCTGCAAAGAGCGGTTGCCCAACGCAGTAAAGTGGCTGGCGAAATTGATACCGCCCCAGACAGTAAAAAACATCAACGTCCATTCGACTGCTACAGAATTGAAATATGCAACGCTGTCATCATGTGTCGAAAAACCGCCCAAGGCCACAGCCGACATCGCATGACACAAGGCATCAAACCAGCCCATACCAGCAATATGCAAGGATACAAAAGCCGCAGCAGTTGTCAGCGCATAGGCAAACCAAAGCCGTTTGGCCACTTGCGAAATACGGGGAGCCATCTTGCTTTCCTTATCCATACCCGGAATTTCCGCTTTGAAGAGCTGTGTCCCCCCCACGCCCAACATCGGCAAAATCGCCACAGCCAGCACGATAATACCCATACCGCCAAGCCAGTTGAGCATGTGCCGCCAAAAATTGACCGACGGATCCAGCGTATCCAAGCCGGAAATCACTGTTGCCCCCGTTGTCGTCAGCCCCGACATCGCTTCAAAAAACGCATCGGTGAAACTCATGGACGGCATATAGAAATAAATCGGCATCGCCGCCACGACGGCAAAAGCCAGCCATAGCATCAATACCAGGGTAAATCCATCACGCGGCCGCAATTCACGGTTGAAACGCAAAGTCAGTACCCAAGTAACGCACGACACCAGCAATACCGTCAAAGCCGTATAGGCAAACACGAGAAACGCGCTGTCGTGATAAAAATACGACATCAGTGTCGGCACGGCCAACAGCAGTGAAAACAACAGCCCCAGCTTGGACAATACATGGACAATCGGCATCACCTTGCTTACCGCACCACCCAATCTGAAACCCTTATACAAATACATCATATCCCTATCATCAGAAAACAAAATATTCAGACGGCCTCATGAAAAAAAAGGCCGTCTGAAACCGCATATTTTATCAAAATGCCGCAACCCCGTGATAAAGAAAAACCAAAAAACACTTGCCTGCTCTTTTTCTAAGAGTATAATGTTATACTATAACACTCACTGGAGAAAGAAATGAAACCCGATATCCACCCAGACAACTATCGTACCGTCCTGTTTTACGACAGCGGTGCAGACCAAGGATGGCTCATCCGTTCATGTGCCAATACCCACGGAAAAACCATGGTTTGGAAAGACGGAGTAGAGTATCCCCTCTTCTCTCTTGATACCTCTTCCGCGTCCCACCCCGTATACACAGGCAAACAACGCAACGTCAATATCGAAGGCCGCGCCAGTAAGTTCAACCAACGTTACCAATCCATGATGTCTTCCTTCAGAAAGGATAAATGATGCAAGTCCTCTCATCCCTAAAAACTGCAAAAAAACGACACCGCGACTGCCAAATTGTCCGCCGAAAAGGCAAAGTGTACGTCATTTGCAAGAGCAATCCCCGTTTTAAAGCACGCCAGCGTTAAGCTGCCCTATCCTTCTTTCAATGTAACTCTCTGAATTTTCCGCACTTTCGTTTACCTCTAGCGCAAGTGCGGCTTTTTTTCAAACAGCATTAATCATTCATATCAAAACTACAAAGAATCCTGCCATACTCCCAAAAACAGGAAGAAAAAGTAAATAATGGTTATCCCTATTGTGAAGCCATAAAGATATTTATAACATGCCGCTACATTCTTCCTTCAACACTGACCATAGGAGTCAAAAATGAAAGTAAAAGCCCTGCTTGCAATTGCCGCCGCCATGAGCCTCGCTGCCTGCGCCGCACCTGAAGCCCATCGCCATGACCATGGTCAACGTCATGAGCACAATCATGCACACGAACATGGCCACCAACATCATGACATGCACAGCCATGGCCGTGTTCAATCATTCAGCTGCGAAAACGGCCTGTCTGTACAAGTCCGCAACCTGAGCACCAACCAAGTCGAACTGCGTCTGGATGACAAAGTTGCCACCCTGTCTTCTGCCGTTGCAGGTTCAGGCGAACGCTATGTTGCCAACCAAGGCCTGTTCGGCAAAGGCGCTGAATGGCATCAAAAAGGCAGCGAAGCATTCTTCGGCTTCACTGACCCATACGGCAACAAAGTAGAAACTTCTTGCTCTGCACGTTAATTTCTACTAAGCAATAGAATAGCTAAAGGCCGTCTGAAAACTTGTTTCAGACGGCCTTTTATATTGGATAAAACGAAAGAGAAATATAGTTTCCGTTCAATGAGAAAATGTAAATATGAGGCTATTTGAAGGTTCAAAATACATCCATACCCCACAGATAGTAAGGCCCTTTGAAAAGTGCTTTCTACGAGAATATATTTCTCAATATACGTCAAATCCACTATACCTATACTGACTATCTCTATTTATCAAAACTACAAATCCCAATTACCCTTCAAAATCTATCCGTTATACGAAACAGATTCAATAAACAAAGGCCGTCTGAAACCTATTACCAAAGTTTTCAGACGGCCTTTATCTTAGACCAAACAATTAAGCGTAATGTCTGTCTTCGCCTTTACCATCAACGTTGTCGGCACAACGTTTACAGATGGTTTCATGGCCTGCAACTGCGCCCACATCGTGGGTGTAGTGCCAGCAACGTTCGCATTTTTCACCATCGCTGGCTTTGGCGGTTACAGTAAGTTCATTACCTACTTTCACTTCTGCTTTAGACACCAGCAAAGCAAAGCGTAATTCTTCGCCCAAAGTGTTCAGATAGTCGGCAATTTCTTCCGGAGCCGTAATTTCGGTTTCGGCTTGCAATGAAGAACCGACGGTTTTATCCGTACGCAGAGGCTCGATGGCGGCGGTTACTGCTTCGCGGGCTTCTCGGATTGCCGTCCATTTTTTCACCAATTCGGCTTCGGCTTTTTCATTGATAGACGGGAACTCATGCCATGTGTGGAAGAGGACGCTGTCTTCTTCTCCACCACCGATGATGTCCCATGCTTCCTCTCCGGTAAAGCACAAAATCGGAGCAATCAACAGAACCAAACTGCGTGTGATGTGATACAGGGCAGTTTGCGCGCTGCGGCGAGCATGGCTGTCTGCTTTGGTGGTGTAGAGGCGGTCTTTCAGGATATCGAGGTAGAACGCGCCCAAGTCTTCCGAGCAGAAAGAAACAATGTCTTTTACAGCAAAGTGGAAGGCGTAGCGAGGATAGAAGTCGCCTGCCAGACGCTCTTGCAGCTGACGTGCCAATACCACGGCATAGCGGTCGATTTCCACCATGTCTGCCTGTTGCACGGTATCTTCAATAGGATTGAAGTCGCTGAGGTTGGCAAACAGGAAGCTCAAGGTATTGCGGATACGACGATAGCTTTCAGTTACGCGCTTAAGAATTTCTTTGGAAATCGCCAATTCGCCGCTGTAATCGGTGGATGCCGCCCACAGACGCAGGATGTCCGCGCCGAATTCGTTGTAAACTTCTTGTGGTGCAACGACATTGCCGATGGATTTCGACATCTTGCGGCCATTTTGGTCAACCACAAAACCGTGGGTCAGCAGCTGTTTGTATGGCGCGCGACCCATTGATGAGGCGCAACCGGTCAACATAGACGATTGGAACCAGCCGCGGTGTTGGTCGCTGCCTTCGAGGTACAAGTCAGCCGGCCATTCCAATTCTTCGCGTTGTTTCAAGACGGAATAATGGGTCGAGCCTGAGTCGAACCATACGTCCATGGTATCGGAAAGTTTGTCGTAATTTTCGCAATCTTCCGCACTCAAGAGTTCGCTCTTATCAAGAGAAAACCATGCTTCGATACCTTTTTCTTCGATTTTTTGGGCAACTTTTTCCAGCAACTCGGCAGAGTTCGGGTGTAGCTCGCCCGTTTCTTTGTGGACGAAGAAAGTCATCGGCGTGCCCCAGTAACGTTGGCGTGAAACCACCCAGTCAGGACGGCCTTCAATCATGGCTTCCAAACGCGCACGACCCCATGATGGGAAGAATTCGGTGTCATCAACGGCCTTGATGGCTTTGTCGCGTAAGGTTTTACCGTCGGCACCGGCTTTGTCCATACCGACAAACCATTGGCCGGTCGCACGGTAAATCAACGGCGTTTTGTGACGCCAGCAGTGTGCGTAGCTGTGTTCAATTTTGCTGCTTGCCAAGAGGTTGCCGGTTTCTTCCAGCCATTGCAGGATGACGGGATTGGCTTCCCAAACGCGCATACCAGCGACACGAGGTGTTTCGCTGATGTATTTGCCTTCGGCGTTAACAGGGTTGTAAAGCTCGATGCCGTATTTATTGCAGACGGCGTAGTCTTCCAGACCATGCGCAGGCGCAGTATGCACCAAACCAGTACCGGCATCGGTGGTCACATGGTCGCCGTTGAGCATGGGAATATCGCGTTCGAGGAACGGATGATTCATGTGCAGGTTTTCCAGCTTGTCGCCGGTTGTTTCTGCCAATACATTCAGGTCGTCTGAAGCAAAGCCGTAACGTTTGAGCGCATCTTCTGCCAAATCCTTGGCCAACACCAATTTGCCTTTAGGCGTATCAATCAGTTGATACACCACGTCTGCACCAGCTGAAACAGCTTGGCTCGCAGGCAAAGTCCAAGGCGTGGTCGTCCAGATGACGGCAAACGCTTTGCCTTCGATGCCGGACAAACCGAATGCGGCGGCAAGCGCAGCAGTATCTTTAAACGGATAGCCCACATCAATCGCAGGCGATACTTTGTCTTTATATTCCACTTCGGCTTCGGCCAATGAAGAGCCGCAGTCCAAGCAGAATTGAACCGGTTTCGCGCCGCGGTAGAGATAGCCGGATTTGTAGATTTCGCCGAGCATACGCACGGTATCGGCTTCGGTTTTGAAATCCATGGTCAAGTAAGGATTGTCCCAGTCGCCCAACACGCCCAGACGGATAAAGTCTTTTTTCTGGCGGGCAATCTGTTCGGCGGCGTATTCGCGGCACAATTCGCGGAAACGGGCTTTAGGCATGTCTTTGCCGTGCAGCTTTTCTACCATCACTTCGATAGGCAAACCGTGGCAGTCCCAACCCGGTACATAAGGCGCGTCAAAACCGGCTTGGGTTTTGCTGCGGATAATGATGTCTTTGAGAATTTTATTGACGGCATGACCGATGTGGATGTCGCCGTTGGCATACGGAGGACCGTCGTGCAGAATGAATTTCGGACGGCCTTTGGCGATTTCGCGCAGTTTTTGGTAGCGTTTTTGCTCGTACCAGCTTTTCAGCCATGCAGGCTCGCGCTTGGCAAGATTGCCGCGCATTGGAAACGGGCTCTCGAGCAGGTTTACGGTTTTACTGTAATCGGTCATTTTTTGATCTCTATTGTTGCGGTATTTCGGTTTCAGACGGCCTGATTGCTCATTTTGAAAAGAACAGGCCGTCTGAAAAAATTCAAAGGACTTATTGTAGCCCAATTATCTTGATTTTATAAGCTTCTAGAAGCGTTTCTATGCTTCCCAAACCCTCGCATCTTCCATATCTTGCAAAATTTGGGTTTTCAATGCCTCGATACTCTCAAATTTTTTCTCGTCACGCAGTTTGTGCAGGAAACGGACGAAGATGCGTTGTCCATACAAATCGCCGTTAAAATCGAACAGATGGACTTCCAGCTTTTGCGAACGATTGTTGCTGACAGTGGGGTTAAAACCAAAACTGGCCACGCCTCGGCGCGTACCGAATGCGCCGTCAGCTTCAACGACAAATACGCCGCTTAGCGCATAATGATATGGGGGAAGCTGGACATTGGCGGTAGGCGCGTTAATGGTGCGGCCGAGTTTTTGCCCGTGTTTGACCTTTCCGCTCAACACGTAATCATGGCCCAACAGTCTTTTGGCGTATTCCAACTTACCGTCTGAAAGGGCTTGGCGGACGGTGGTACTGCTGGTACGGATGTCTTCAACGATAACGGACGGCGTGCGCTCGGTTTGCATATCGGGCTGTTGAGCCAAGAGTTCAAAACAGCCTTCACGGCCAGCACCGAAACGGAAATCGTCGCCAATCAACAAATAACGCGTGTTGAGCGTTTGGCGCAAAAGTTGGTCGATAAACGCTTGTGCGCTCATATCGGAGAAAGCTTGGTTAAAACGCAAGACCCAAACGGCATCCACGCAGCCGGTTTCACGCAAAAGGCGCAATTTGGTACGCAGCGGGCTGATGCGGTAAGGCAGCTTTTTCCCGGCTTTGCGCGCAAAAAATTCTTTGGGCTGAGGCTCAAAAACAACAACGACAACAGGCAGACCGCGCTGGTCTGCCTCTCGTTTGAGTTTTTGTAGAATGTGTTTGTGCCCGAGGTGTACGCCATCGAAGTTGCCGATGGTTACGGCGGCTCCTTGCGGAAATTTGGGCGCGTGTCGCTGTCCAAGCCAGATGTTCATGGGTGGTGGGTATTGTGTTTGAATAGGCGGCTATTGTAAACGTTATTGCCGTTTCAATAAACCTTAGGCCGTCTGAAACCAATAAATATATGCTTTCAGACGGCCCTAAAGTTTGTTAATACCTTACCACCACCAAGGATAACGGCCAAACGGATAGCCCCAATCGTCGTAATAACGATAGTAACGGGCTTCGCGCAGCTGTTCTTGAGAAATATAGTTTTGCCATGCCATTTTGTAGCAGGCTTGGAACATCGGATCGGAAACTTTGTCGATATATTTGAGGCGGAAGGCTTTTTGTTCCGCAGTTGCGGCACCGGGTTTGCCTTCTTCGTCAAATTTGCGGCGGATCAGCGCGGCAGTCTCCTGATCGCATTGGGCAGCAAGATGTACTTGAAGATCCTGCTCATAGCGTTTCTGCGCTTGGGCGCGTGCGGCTTTTTGCTCAGGCGTGGTGGCGCAGGCGGCAAGTAATGCGGCAGCACCAATCAATAAAGTCAGGCGGATAGGATTCATCGGATGTTTCCTTATAGTCATGTATAGCTATTAATGTACGCCCTCATCTTGTAATGGGCAAGTGTGGCAACTTGGGGACACTTTCATATTATTTGTTCTTGGCAGCAGGCAGTTGCATATAAAATACACCCAATATAAATGCTCGCTCCTACCCTCAATCAATGAACGACGACAAACGGCCCCACTCTTACCGACCGCGCCACCATAGGCAACACACGCCGCCGTTTTGGCAGGCAGACCGCCCGTATCTGCACGAACACAATATTTCCGATGCCCGTTTCAGACGGCTGGGCTACATCATGGCCTTTCTTGCCGGTGCGATTAATGCCGGGGGTTACTTCGCATTCTCACGTTATACCTCCCACGTTACCGGCTCAATGTCGCTGTTGGCAGATGTTTTGTATCTTCAAGAGTGGAGTGTGGCCATTATTGCCACAATCAGCGTGTTGTGTTTTGTTGCCGGAGCCGCGCATTCGGGCTGGGTGATTTTGTGGACGCAGCAAATGCGTTTCCGTGGCAGCTTTGGGTTTTCCATGTGGCTGGAAGCAGTTTATCTGTTGATCTTCGGCTTGTTCGGTATTGCCGCGATGGAATGGGATTTTGGTGGCTCTGATTTTATTATGCCGTCTTTGGCATTGTTTTTATTGTGTTTTATTATGGGCATGCACAATACGGTTATCACGCTTCTTTCCGGCGGCGCCATCCGCTCCACCCACATGACCGGTACGGCGACCGACTTGGGCATTGAAATTTCACGCGCGCTTTATTACTCCAAACAACATCATCCGCGCCTGCCGCACGTCCGCGTCAACAAACCGAAAATGTGGCTTTTAAGCGGCTTGATGCTGTCGTTTTTGCTGGGTGGCGTGGTTGGCGCATGGGGTTATCATCTGGTCGGCCATCATTTCGCCCTGCCCGTTTCCGCCGTTTTACTCATACTGGGTGCAGGTTCAGTGGGATACGATGTCAAGGTCAGATTGAAATGGGCATTCGTCAACTGGTATCGCCGCAAGCATAAAAAACGGAAGAAACTGTAAAAAACTTTGCTTGTTATTTCGCGGCAAAATGACCAAACTGTCGGAGAAATGCAGAAATGCTTCAGAATTATGTTAACTGGCAAATATTTTCGTAATATCGGGTTAAACCCATTCTTTTACGTTTCGGATATTGGGTATCATAAATCCGTAATGACCCACGCGGTTTTTATTGATTTTTTTCAGACGGCCCGGACCGTCATCTAAAAAGAGGATACGACATGAAATTCTTGAAACCCCTGACCGTTATTGCCACTGCAATTCCTTTGGCGCTCACCGGCTGTGTAACTGATCCTGTTACCGGCCAACAATCCGCCAGCAAAACCGCTATGTACGGCTTGGGCGGTGCGGCTGTTTGCGGCATCGTGGGTGCGCTGACCCATGGCGGTAAAGGCGCGCGTAACTCCGCATTGGCTTGTGGTGCAGTAGGTGCCGGTATCGGCGGTTACATGGACTACCAAGAGAAAAAACTGCGTCAAAGCCTGGCCAACACCAACATCGAAGTTGAACGTCAAGGCAACCAAATCAAACTGGTTATGCCTGAAAACGTAACCTTCGCTACCGGCAGCGCTGCCCTGAGCGGCCATGCTCAAAGCGCCTTGTCTGCCGCTGCGCAAACTTTGGTTCAATATCCTGACACGACTTTGACCATCAACGGCCACACCGACAACACCGGTAACGACGCCATCAACGAACCATTGTCTCGCAACCGTGCCGAATCTGTTGCCACCTTCCTGCAATCCCGTGGCGTAAGCAGCACCCGTTTGAGCACTTTCGGTTACGGCTCCCGTCAACCCATCGCCTCCAATGCTACTGTTGAAGGCCGCGCACAAAACCGCCGCGTTGAAATCTTGATCAACCCTGACCAACGCGCTATCGATGCCGCTAAAAAACAAATGTAATCCGACATCTGTCTGATTCCCATACTTAAGGCCGTCTGAAATTTCAGACGGCCTTTTTCTTTATAGATTTTGTTTGCAATTTCTCCTCCTCAATCCAATCCATCATAAAATTTATTCCTTTATTAACAAGACTTTTCAATTTTTTCTTTAAAAAAACTGTATTAATACTCTAATTTTTACACTAACTTAGAGTATAATTCCTAAAATTTTAAAAACACGCCCCATGCCGTCTGAAAAACGGCGGCGAAAAACACACTTATTTATATACACATCAGCCTGTTATCCAATCCATTTCATAGGATTTCAGACGGCACCATCCAGAATCTATGAAGGAGCATCCATGCAAAACAACTTTGACCCATTGACTATCCGTGGCAAATCACTGATTCCCGTCGTTCAAGGCGGTATGGGTGTAGGCGTTTCCGCATCAAAACTCTCCAGCGCGGTTGCACGCGAAAACGGCGTAGGTACCATCGCCAGCGTCGATTTACGCCACTTGCACGAAGATTTGCTGGCCGAATCAAAAATCGATTCCAGCGAAGAAAAATACACCCGCCTCAACTGCATCGCGCTTGACCGTGAAATCAAAAAAGCCAAAGCCGATTCAGAAGGCAAAGGCATGATTGCCGTCAACGTCATGAAAGCCGTCAAAGACCATGCCGCCTACGTCCGCCAGGCCTGCGAATCCGGTGCAGACGCGATTGTGATGGGTGCAGGCTTGCCTTTGGACTTGCCGGAAATGACCGAGGGTTACCACAAAGATGTCGCCCTTTTCCCTATCCTGTCCGAATCACGCGGTATCAACATCGTTTTGAAACGTTGGATGAAAAAAGGCATCTTGCCCGATGCCATCGTTATCGAACACCCTGCCCATGCGGCCGGCCACTTGGGTGCGGCGACCGTTGACGGCGTGAACGATGCCAAATTCGAGTTCAAACGCGTTATTGAAGAAACATTTGAAGTATTCAAAAACTTGGGTTTGGAAAGCGAAAAAATCCCGTTGGTACTCGCCGGCGGCATGGCAAACTTTGAAAAAGTCAAAACAGCCTTGAAAAACTGGGGCGCGTCCGCCGTTCAAATCGGTACCGCGTTTGCCGTGACCGAAGAAGGCGATGCCCACATCAACTTCAAGAAAACGCTGGCCGGTGCGGAAACCGAAAAAGTGGTTGAATTCATGTCTGTTGCCGGTTTGCCTGCACGCGGCGTGCGCACCAAATTCCTCGACAACTACATCAAACGCGAGGCCAAATTGCAAGCCAATGCCAAAAACGATCCGCGCCGTTGCACACAAGGCCTGAACTGCCTGACCAGCTGCGGTTTGCGCGACGGTTTGGCCAAAGCCGGTCAATTCTGTATCGACATCCAACTTTCCGCCGCATTCCGCGGTGAAGTCGATAAAGGCCTGTTTTTCCGCGGCAAAGACCCGCTGCCGTTTGGCAACGCCATCCGTACGGTTCAAGAAACCATTCATTATCTCTTGAACGGTTCCCTGCCCGTCGTCCCTGCCAAATAAACGCATCAATATTCAAAAGGCCGTCTGAAAAACATTTAAACCCTGTTTTCAGACGGCCTTTTTGTCCCAATCCATCTAAAAAATGCTAAGATTATTGCCTGAATTTATCGGCAGAAATATCATGAACCCATTATTGAACCATCTCAAACCCTATCCTTTCGCCCGCCTGCGTGAAGCCATGCAAGGCATTGATGCACCCGAAGGCATTACGCCCATTCATCTGCAAATCGGCGAGCCAAAACACCCGACGCCCAAAGTCATCACCGACGCGCTGACCGCCTCCCTGCACGAACTGGAAAAATATCCGCTGACCGCAGGCCTACCCGAACTGCGCCAAGCCTGCGCCGAATGGGTTGCCCGCCGTTATGATGGTTTGAGCCTCAATCCCGACAATGAAATCCTGCCGGTATTGGGCAGCCGGGAAGCGTTGTTTTCTTTTATCCAAACCGTTTTAAATCCGGCTTCAGACGGCTCCAAACCGGTCGTTATCAGCCCCAATCCGTTCTATCAAATTTACGAAGGCGCGACTATTTTGGGCGGCGGAGAAATCCATTTTGCCAACTGTCCTGCGCCCAGCTTCAACCCCGATTGGAGCAGCCTGCCCGAAGACGTATGGCGGCGCACCAAAGTCCTGATCGTCTGCTCGCCAAACAACCCGAGCGGCAGCGTCCTGCAATTAGAAGACTGGAAAGAAATTTTTGATTTGCAAGACAAATACGGTTTCGTTATTGCCTCTGACGAATGCTATTCCGAAATCTATTTTGACGGCAACAAGCCGATCGGCGGCCTGCAGGCTGCGGCGCAATTAGGACGCGGCACACGCAACATTATTATGTTCACCAGCCTGTCCAAACGCTCCAATGTCCCCGGTTTGCGTTCCGGCTTTGTCGCAGGCGATGCCGAGTTACTCAAAAACTTCCTGCTCTACCGCACCTACCACGGCAGCGCGATGAGCATTCCCGTCCAACGCGCCAGCATTGCCGCTTGGAACGATGAAGAACACGTCATTGACAACCGCCGCCTCTACCAAGAAAAATTCGACCGCGTCATCCCTATTTTGCAACAGGCATTCGATGTCAAACTGCCTGACGCGTCGTTCTACATTTGGCTGAAAGTTCCCGATGGCGACGACTTGGCATTTACGCGCAACCTGTGGCAGAAAGCCGCTATCCAAGTATTGCCCGGCCGATTCCTCGCCCGCGATACCGAACAAGGCAATCCGGGCGAAGGCTACGTCCGCATCGCTCTGGTTGCCGATGTGGAAAGCTGCGTCAAAGCGGCTGAAACCATGGTTGCTTTATACCGCCGATAAAACAAAGGCCGTCTGAAATTTCAGACGGCCTTTTTAAATCAACCCAGTTATATCACGAAATCCAACAGATAAAAATCTTCTTTGCCTACGCCGCACTCAGGGCATTTCCAGTCATCGGGAATATCTTCAAACTTAGTTCCGGCAGGCAGGCCGTGCTCGGGATCGCCGAGGTCTTCGTCGTAAATCCAGCCGCAAGGGCCGCACATATATTGAGCCATTTTGTGTTCCTTCTATTTTAAAAGGCCGTCTGAAACCGTATTTTCAGACAGCCTTTCGTGTGTTTTATTGTTAATATTTTGGATTTATTGCGCTGCTTCCAAAGCGGCGATTTCTTTACGCAGGTGTTTGATGGCCGGTGTTACGATGGCGACGAACATGGCCTCGCGGACGCGGCGTTGTGCCGGGCTGCGCATCAGATAACCTTTCGCGCCTGCATGCAATGCGGCAGATTGAGTGGCGTTCAATGCCAATACGGCCGCCGCTTCACGCAGTTTCAAGGTTGCCAGCGTGTCAGGTTTGTTGTTCCACGCATCATCGGCAAGGCGTTCGGTTTCCGCCCATGCGCTATCCAACGCAGCTTTCAAATCATCGTAGCTATGGTCGAGGTAAGCGTTCACTTCCGCGTTCACTACATTGGCCATGCGGATAATGCCGAGCGCACCGTCAATCACACCGGCGCCGATACCTATTTGCAGCAAGATGAAACCGGCTTTAATGGTCAGGATATAAGACTGGAACTGCTCAGGCGTAGCAATCACATCTTCATCGGGAATAAACACATCTTTAAAATTCAGGCTGTAAGTGCGCGTGCCTTCCAAACCGCAGAACTCAGGGCAATCTTGCAAGGTCACGCCTTCCCATTGACCGCCGGTGATAAACATCACATAGCTATCGCCGATTTGGGCGGTATTCGCCCAAATATGGTCTTCGCCGATATTGGATACCCAAGGCAAAGCGCCGTTGATTTTGTAGCCGCCTTCGACACGTTCGGCTTGCAGATTATGTTTTTCGATACCGGCAAGGTGTTTGACGGTATTGGACATACCCGTACCGGCCAAGACTTTGCCCTGCAGAATATCGGCAAAATATTTGTCTTTAACCGCTTGGTTGGGCGATTGGTGCAGATACCACGCGCAAGCCGCCTGACACCATGCGCTGAACGAAGTGGCGCCGCATTCTTTACCGATTTCGCGCAATACGGCGATTTGCGTTGCCAAACCCAAACCGTTACCGCCCTCTTCAACCGTACCGGTCGCGGCAAAGCCGCCGATTTTGCCCAATTCCAGCATAAATTCTTTCGGATACAGGCCTTTGCGGTCGATGTCGTCCACCAATGGTTTCAGCTTGCTTTTAACGAGTGCGGCAACATTGTTCAGTAAAGCTTCGCGTGTCATGATTTTTCCTCTGAATAAGGTTTGAAGCGTAGATGGTTCTACTCATGAATTATTCTTGACAACAAGGATATCCCTTGCTTTTTGCTAAAAGGCCGTCTGATTTTTCAGACGGCCTTTGATGAGATTAGGCAAATGCCTGCAATTCAGGGTTGATTTCAGTTTTGGCAAGGTTGTTGACGTAGTTGCACAAGGTTGCCAAAGCAACGCCCATAACTACTTCAACGGCTTGCTGTTGGTTGTAGCCTGCATCGAAGAATGCTTTCAGCTCGTCGTCGGATACCGCGCCTTTTTTCGCCATAACGGCTTGGGTGAATGTTGCCAAAGCACCCAGTTTGGCATCGTCAAACTCGCCTGCAGCCAATGCGCGGGCGGCTTTGATGGATTGTTCAGACAGCAGTTTTTTCAGGGTAGCCAGTTTGGTGTGGCCGGCAACGCAGAAACCGCATTCGTTGGTACGGGCGGCGATGATTTGGACAACTTCAACTTCGCCGTCAGTCAGGCTGTTGGCCGCATTCAGCTTGCCAACTTCTTGATAAAACGCCAAAGCTTCAGGCGCATTGGCCAAAACGCCGATCAGGTTAGGAATAAAGCCATTGTTTTTCAATACGGCTTCAATGCGTGGTTTGGCGGCTTCAGGAGCGGTTTCGACTGTGTGTATGGTCAAGCGGGACATGTGTATAACCTTCTTATCTGGTGAAATGAAGCGACCATCATAAGCCATCCGTCTCTATAAGAAAAAGACTTATTGGTTATTTACCGTGAACCAAAAGTTATAAGGCCGTCTGAACGGATTCAGACGGCCTTATCAAATGATTCAACTCATTATTTCATAAAGTTTTTCAGCAGCATAGAAGCAATGTCGTCCAAGCCAAAGCCATCCGCATCTTGAACCATGCCGTTAGGCGTGGCTTTATCGACCAAGTCAGGCAATACTTTTGCCAACAAATCGCCTGCTTGACCGGCATCCACGCCGAATTTTTGCGCGATTTGGTTTACCGTATCGCTGCCCAAAGCATTTTGCAGGTCGCTGCCGGACACAGGCAGGTTGCTGGATTGGTTGGAAACCCAGCTGCTCAGGGCATCGCCCAAACCGCCTTGTTGCAGTTGGTTGATCAGGTTGCCCACGCCGCCTTGTTGTTTCACCAAATCCATCGCCATATCGGTCAGAGAACCTTGTGCGCCGTTTTCGCTGTTGCCACCCAACATTTGGGTAGCCGCATTCAAAAGATTGTCCATGAGTGCCATGACTTTTTCCTTATATTTGTGTCTAAAAAAGAGAACGGAGTGTAGCAAAATTTATGCTGGAAAAAATCAGGCTTAACCAAACTAAACCTCTTTTATCTCAAAGCCGTAATAAAACCAAGGCCGTCTGAAATCAAGTTTCAGACGGCCTCTATAACGAACCATGTGCTATTCTTCGCGGCCATTGAAATACTCGGCCGCTCCGCCTTCAAAAAAGCCTTGCAAAATCGCCTGCGCCGCTACTTGGTCAAGCACGGATTTTTGTTTTCGGCCAAATACTTGGGCTTCCGCAAGTAGGCTTTCCGCGTATAAGGAAGACATCCTTTCGTCCACCCAATAAACCGGCAAATTAAAACGTCCGTGCAAACGGCGGCCAAACTTACGGCTCAAACGGGTCAGCTCATGCTCCGTTCCGTCGGTATGCATCGGCAGTCCGACCACAAAATACTTGGGTTGCCATTCTTTGACCAGCTTGGCAATGGCCTCGAATTTTTCATCATTGCTGTTGCCGGTTACCGTCGCCAGTGGATGGGTCATGCCCAACTCGGCCTCTCCCTGCGCGACGCCGATGCGCGCTTCGCCGAAATCAAAAGCCAAAACCGTGCCTTTTGGTGCTTCAGGCATGGCCGACTCCCGAAACCAAGGCGTTCGGATTGACTCCCAATTTTTCAAAAGCGGCGGCATAACGGAGTTCATAAGGCACATCAAACAGAATATGTTCGTCCGCAGGAACGGTCAGCCAAACATTTTCTGCCAGCTCGCGCTCCAACTGCCCTTTACCCCATTTCGAATAACCAATACTGATCAAAGCCTTATCCACCGCACCTTCTTTAGACAAGTTTTCAATCACATCGCGCGAAGAAGTTAGCGCGACGTTATCGGTTACCACCATGCTGTTTTGCCAGCGGCCGATCGGCGTATGCACGACATAACCGCGCTCAATCTGAACCGGCCCGCCCATCATCACGTTTTCATGTTGCAGGCGCAACGGGATATTGCGGTCGGCAGCGGCGAAAATCATGTCCATGGTAATCGGCGAAGGCTTGTTGATGATGATGCCCAGCGCACCTTCTTCATCGTGTTCGCACACATAAATGACCGTATCCGTAAAAAACGGATCATCCATATGAGGCATGGCAATCAGGAAATGGTTGGCTAAATTCATATTCTTTTAATCTATAAGCTGATTTTATTATTTTTGTCCGTCGGCAACCGGCGCATCCACCACGCATGCACCGTAAACCGCGCCGCCTGCCGGTACCGGCGTATCGGTTTTCGCATGGGCAAAACACGATACCGCGCTCAAAGAGTTCTTCGGCGAACCTTGAACGATTTTATCGCTGTATACCAAATAAGCAAAAGACTTACGTTTCGGGTCGTAGTAGCGGATAATCTGCTGGCTCTTAAATGCTATGCTGGCGCTGCGTTTGAACACTTGTCGAGGTTTCAAAACCGCAGCCTCGTTATAACGGATGACTTCCGCACTTTGTACGCAGGAAACCGATGCGTCGCTGGCATCTTCTTCCAGATTGACCGTTTCTTTCAAACCGCCTTTTTTCGCGTACGAAATATAACAGGCAACCCCCTGCACATCAGGATCGTCAAAACCTTCTACTTCAATACGGTCGTTTTTACCCAGCATATGAAACACCGTACTGGCGCGTCCGATTTTATCGGTATTGTCACCGCAAGCCGCCAAAACCATGGCACCCAACACTACTAATAAATATTTTTTCATAATATCCTGTCGATGCAGACTGTCAGTTTCCAGGCAGACTAAACCCCGTCCGCCTACTCTATCGTTACTATATAAGACCGTTCGTCCATATTGCAACCCAATATTATTTTCAGACGGCCTGACAGACAGTATAATCCGTCCTATTGTTCCTACTTTGATAGCAAGATCGAACCATGCGTTACAAACCCCTCATTCTCGCCCTGTTGCTCAGTTTCTCCCTGCCAACCTATGCTGCCAAAGACGCGCCGAAAGAAAAAGCGGCCGCCGTCAAAAAAACTGCGTCCGTGAAAAAAGAAAAAGAAGCCGCTAAGGCAGATGTAAAAAAAGAAACCTCAAAAAAACAAGCGGTAAAAGAAAAAGAGGAAGACAAAAAAGCGGTTAAAGCCCAAGCTGCCAAAGAGAAGGAAACTGCCGACAAAAACGAACGCGCTTCAGCCAAAAACAAACCGGCTAAAGCCGCCGAAGCTGCTGCCGACAATAAAAAGGCCAACCGCAAAGCTGAAGAGCCTAAAGAAACGGCAAAAGACAAAAAAGCCGCAGCCGCAAAATCCGGCAAAACCAAAGAACAAGACAAGAAACCTGCTGAAGATAAAAAAGACAGCAAAGCCAAAGAACCCGTAAAAAAAGCAGACCCTAAGGAAACCAAAGCCAAAGAGCCTGCTAAAAAAGCAGCTGAAGATAAAAAAGACGGCAAAAAAACCAAAGAACCAGTAAAAAAAGCAGCCGAAGACAAAAAGGCCGAAGCTAAAGAGCCTGCAAAAAAAGCTGTTGACGACAAAAAAGACACAAAAGCCAAAGAGCAAAACAAAAAGGCCGAGCCTAAAGTTGAGCCTAAAGTCGCTTCTTTAGCCGACAACGATTTCAAAGCAGCCGTAACTGCCGCCGCCAACGACATAGAAACCAAGAAATCCTTTGCCAAACGCAACGAGGGTTTCATTATCCATGTCAATGCCACGCTCAAACAGCTGCAACAAACACGCAACAACCTCTCCGGCATCAACCGCAAACAACGCGACGCATGGGAAAAATTCCAAAAACTCAATGCCGATGCCAACCAGTTGAAAGCCGAAGTGTCCAACACGCGCGCCCAAATTTCGCGCTTTGTGTCCGGCAACTATAAAAACAGCCAGCCCAACGCGGTCGCCCTCTTCCTGAAAAACGCCGATGCCGGTCAAAAAAACCGTTTCCTGCGTTACACGCGTTATATCAACAACGCCAACGACCAAGTCATGAGAGACTTGGAAAAACAACAGAAAGAGCTGGCGGCGCAAGAGCAAAAAATCAACAATGAATTGGCTTACCTGAAAAAACTGCAAGCCAATATCCAAGCTTCGTTGCGTCAACAAGGCGTAACCAATACCGCCGAACAAGCCGAAAGCCGCCGTCAAAACGCGCAAATGGCCAAAGAAGCGCAAAAGAAAATCAACCACAGAGAAAACGAGCAGCGCCTCAACAATCTCTTGAAAGATTTGGAAAAACGCAAAGCCGAGCAACGCAAAGCCGAAGCCGAAGCGCGTAAAAAAGCCGCCGAAGCCCGTTTGGCCGCCGCCGAAAAAGCCCGCAAAGAGCAGGCTGCCGCCCAACAAAAAGCCGAAGCAGAACGCGCCGCCATGTCCACGCTGACTGACGAAGACATGAAACTGCAAGCCCCAAACACCCAAGGCTTGACCGTCAGCAACGCCAACAGCTTCAGCCGTATGCAAGGCCGTCTGAAAAAACCGGTCAACGGTACATTGGCAGGCCTGTTCGGTCAAGACCGCGGCGATGGCGAAGTTTGGAAAGGCGTGTTCTACAATACCGTTCCTGCTCCGGTCAGCAGCATTGCCTCAGGCACGGTTACTTTTGCCGGCGAACTTGAAGGCTACGGCAAAGTAGTCGTCCTCGACCACGGCGACGGCTATGTCAGCATTTACTCCGGCCTGAACGAAATCGACATCGCCCAAAACTATGCCGTCAATGCCGGCAGCAAGATTGGTACCAGCGGCACTTTGCCGTCGGGCGAAACCGGCCTTTACCTTGAAGTCCGCTACAACGGACAAGTCATGAATCCGCTTTCCTGGATTAACTGATGTTTCAGACGGCCTGAGTGAATTTTCCCCTTCAGGCCGTCTGAATTTCATCATAAACTACAATAAAACACGATTTTCACGCCTGTTCAGCACATTAAACAACAAACTTTTACCTTAAACTTATTGTTCCAAGCGTTTAAATCACATAAAGTCAACGGGTTCAGAGAAAACAAAAACCACTTTGCTTACCGTACACAAAAAGAAAGTCAAACGAATGTCAACAAAATCCACTTTGAAAAAAGTTGCAATCTACACTCTCGGCGCGTTTAGCGGCATCGCTCTCAGTCTGAGTGTACAAAGTTTTGCCGCCGAAAAAGACAAAAAAGACAACGAGGCCCTGCCCGTGCAAACCATCCGCACCATGGCAGAAGTGTACGGCCAAATCAAAGCCAACTATTACCAAGACAAACCCGATGCCGAGCTCTTTGAAGGCGCCATGAAAGGCATGGTGTCCGATCTCGATCCGCATTCCGAGTATATGGATAAAAAAGGCTATGCCGAAATGAAAGAGTCCACCAGCGGCGAATTCGGCGGCCTGGGCATGGAAATCGGACAAGAAGACGGCTTCGTCAAAGTCGTTGCCCCGATTGAAGACACTCCGGCAGAGCGCGCAGGCGTGAAAAGCGGCGACTTCATCGTCAAAATCGACAATACCTCTACGCGCGGCCTGACCGTCAGCGAAGCCGTCAAAAAAATGCGCGGCAAACCGGGGACCAAAATCACCCTGACCCTTTCACGCAAAAATGCCGACAAACCCATCGTCGTCAATCTGACCCGCGCCATCATCAAAGTCAAAAGCGTGCGCCATCACCTGCTTGAAAAAGACTACGGCTACATCCGCGTCTCCCAATTCCAAGAGCGAACCGTTGCCGCGCTTAACGAAGCCGCACAAGCCCTTGTCAAAGAAAACAAAGGCCCTCTCAAAGGCATCATCCTCGACTTGCGCGACGACCCGGGCGGCCTGCTCAACGGTGCAGTCGGCGTATCCGCAGCCTTCCTGCAACCTGACGTAACCGTTGTCAGCACCAAAGGCCGCAACAAAAAAGAAGGCATGGTACTCAAAGCAACTGCCGAAGACTACATCACCACCAGCGGCAAAGACCCGTTGGCCGGATTGCCTGCCGAGCTAAAAACCATTCCTATGACCGTCCTGATTAACGCAGGCTCGGCCTCCGCTTCCGAAATCGTTGCCGGTGCATTGCAAGACCACAAACGCGCCGTCGTCGTCGGCACACAAAGTTTCGGCAAAGGCTCAGTGCAAACCCTGATTCCGCTTTCCGGCGGCAGCGCAGTTAAACTGACCACCGCCCTCTACTACACGCCAAACGACCGCTCGATTCAAGCACAAGGCATTGTTCCTGACGTTGAAGTCAAAGATAAAGACCGCGCCTTTGAAAGCCGCGAAGCCGATTTGGTCGGTCATATCGGCAATCCGTTGGGCGGCCAAGACGTCAACAGCAGCACTGAAACGCCTGCCAACGCCGAAACCAAAGCCGATAAAGACAAGTCCAAAAAAGACAAAGATGAAGACATCTCCAGCCGCCGCATTCCAAATCCGGCCAAAGACGATCAGCTCCGCAAAGCCTTGGACTTGGTAAAAAATCCAGCCGAATGGCAAAAATCTTTGGGTTTGGCAGCGAAAAAACCTGCACCGAAAAAAGATGAGGATAAAGACAGCAAAAAATAAACCCATCTTTATCCAATAAAAGGCCGTCTGAAAACTTTCCCATTTTCAGACGGCCTATAAACACTTTCCTACTCCAAGGCAAAAACAAACATGAACATTTCCAAACTCATCCTCCCCGTCCTGACCGGCCTATTCCTCTTAAACTCCCCAGTATCATCGGCAGCCAAACCCGAACAAGCCTCTGAAATGTACATTGCCAACAAAATTACCGGTGAAAACCTACACGGTTTCTGGGGCAATGCAGTCGAAAACGAAGAAGGCGCTCTTATCAACACAACCATCTTTAACCCCGACAACACTGGCACAGACATCGCCATAATGAGTTTCAAAGCCACCAACAAAATCTTCACCATCAGACAGGACTTTAATTGGACATTTGACGAGAAAAAACAAGAAATCCACCAAACCGTAACTGACTATAAAACCTCCATCAACGGCAAAGAAGAACAAAACAAACAAAAAATAGGTGAAGAAAGTACCATAAAAGCCAGAATCCTCATCATCAAAGGCCTGCCCGGCATGTTGGAATTGACTGACAAAGCCAGTGGCAACCAAACCAGCTACTTTAAACAAGATCCGGATAAAATACTCAACCATCTTGAAAACAGCAAAAAAACACGCCCATAATCTCAAGGCCGTCTGAAAACCTCCCTCACTTTTCAGACGGCCTTCCCACTAAAATACTGCGGAAACAAAACACCATGGCAAAAGCCCCCAAAACCATCTACCAATGTACTGAATGCGGCGGCACTTCCCCAAAATGGCAGGGCAAATGCCCGCATTGCGGCGAGTGGAACACACTTCAGGAAAGCCTTGCTGCGCCCGAGCCAAAAAACGCCCGTTTCCAGTCTTGGGCGGCGGACACTTCGACCGTCCAATCCCTCTCCGCCGTTACCGCCACCGAAGTGCCGCGCAATCCGACCGGCATGGGCGAGCTTGACCGCGTATTGGGCGGCGGTTTAGTTGATGGCGCGGTTATTCTGCTTGGTGGTGACCCCGGCATCGGCAAATCCACACTGCTGTTGCAAACCATCGCCAAAATGGCGCAAAGCCGCAAAGTGCTGTACGTTTCCGGTGAAGAATCCGCCCAACAAGTCGCCCTGCGCGCGCAACGTTTGGAACTGCCCACCGAAGGCGTGAACCTGCTTGCCGAAATCCGTATGGAAGCGATTCAGACGGCCTTGAAACAGCATCAGCCCGAAGTCGTCGTCATCGACTCCATCCAAACCATGTATTCCGACCAAATCACTTCCGCCCCCGGCTCCGTGTCGCAGGTGCGCGAGTGTGCCGCCCAACTGACGCGTATAGCGAAACAAATGGGCATCGCCATGATATTGGTCGGACACGTTACCAAAGACGGCGCAATTGCCGGCCCACGCGTGCTGGAACACATGGTCGATACCGTGCTGTATTTTGAGGGCGACCAACACTCCAACTACCGCATGATACGCGCCATCAAAAACCGCTTCGGTGCGGCAAACGAACTGGGCGTATTCGCCATGACCGAAAACGGTTTGAAAGGCGTATCCAACCCGTCCGCTATCTTCCTTGCCAGCTACCGCGACGACACGCCCGGCTCGTGCGTTTTGGTCACACAGGAAGGCAGCCGCCCGCTTTTGGTCGAAATTCAGGCACTGGTCGATGACGCACACGGTTTTACCCCAAAACGACTCACCGTCGGCCTCGAACAAAACCGCCTCGCCATGCTGCTCGCCGTCCTCAACCGCCACGGCGGTATTGCCTGCTTCGACCAAGACGTGTTCCTCAACGCCGTCGGCGGCGTCAAAATCGGCGAACCCGCCGCCGACCTCGCCGTCATCCTCGCCATGCTCTCCAGCTTCCGCAACCGCCCCATGCCCGAAAAAACCGTGGTTTTCGGCGAAATCGGCTTAAGCGGCGAAGTCCGCCCCGTCGCGCGCGGACAAGAGCGGCTCAAAGAAGCGGAAAAACTCGGCTTCAAACGCGCCATCGTCCCCAAAGCCAATATGCCGCGCAATGCCAAAGAATTTCCAAACCTGAAAATCTACGGCGTCAGCAGTTTGCAGGAAGCGATTGACGTTTGTCGTGACGGGGACTAAACCGTTTCGATAATCTGATTCAAAAAAACAATCAGCTAAAAGGCCGTCTGAAAACTTCCAGACGGCCTCTCTTTAAATTTAAATAATTTTGTTATATTATAACGAACGACTTTGTTCTATCTTTTCTACACATCGAAAATCGGAGAGAAATCATGAAAAAAACCGCTTTGCTTATCGCATCCGCCTTCCTGTTCAGCACTGCCGCACACGCCCATCGCGTTTGGGTTGAAACCGCCCACACACATGGCGGCGAATACCTTGAAGCCGAATTGGGCTATGGCGAATTCCCTGAGCTTGAACCTATCACCAAAGACCGCCTGCACATTTTCAGCAAACCCATGCAACTGGTAACTGAAAAAGGCAAAGAAAACATGATTCAAAAAGGCACATACAATTACCAATACCGCAGCAAATTGCCGGTCAAAGACGGTAGCTACCTCGTTACCGCCGAATACCAACCGACTTTCTGGTCAAAAAACAGCGCGGGCTGGAAGCAGGCAAGCATCAAAGAAATGCCTGATGCAAGCTATTGCGAACAAACCCGTATGTTCGGTAAAAACATCGTCAATGTCGGCCACGAAAGCGCAGATACCGCCATTATCACCAAGCAAGTCGGCCAACATTTGGAAATCGTTCCTTTGGACAACCCTGCCAACGTCCACGTTGGCGAACGCTTCAAAGTCCGCGTCCTCTTCAATGGCGAGCCGCTGCCCAACGCTACCGTTACCGCCACATTTGACGGCTTCGACACCAGCGACCGCAGCAAAACCCACAAAACCGAAGCCCAAGCCTTCTCCGATACAACGGACGACAAAGGCGAAGTCAGCATTATTCCCCTGCGCCAAGGTTTCTGGAAAGCCAGCGTAGAACACAAAGCCGATTTCCCCGATCAAAGTGTGTGCCAAAAACAGGCGAACTACACTACTTTGACTTTCCAAATCGGTCATTCACATCATTGATTTCTCCATAACAAAAGGCCGTATGAATATTTCAGACGGCCTTTATTCATTCTATTTAAGGACGATGCGGTGCAAACTGCCATTGTCCCAATTCCAAATTCAAATCAAACAGATTCAGACGGCCTATTGCCACACGGACCAAGCGCAAACATGGAAAGCCTGCTTTCGCCGTCATCCTTCGCACTTGACGGTTTTTCCCTTCCGAAATTTTGATTTCCACCCAAAAATCAGGCACAGACTTGCGCACGCGAATCGGCGGCACGCGCGACCATAAAATATCCGCTTCGCCCTCTTCCAATACCCTGACCTCGGCCGGACGGGTGACAAAATCGCCCAAATCTACGCCACGGCGCAATAAATCCAATTTGGCTTCATCAGGAGAACCCTCCACCTGTGCCCAATAAGTTTTAACCTGCTTAAATTTCGGGTCGGCAATCTGCGCCTGCAAACGGCCATTATTGGTCAGCAGCAGCAAACCCTCGCTGTCCGTATCCAAACGGCCGGCTGGATAAAATCCCGGTTTCTCGACAAAATCCTTAAGGCATTGATGTTTTTCATGTGCAGAAAACTGGCAAATCACGCCATAAGGCTTGTTTAGAATAATCAAATCGTTCATTTCACACTTTCAGACGGCCTTGGATTTCAAGCAATTCCGGATAATAAAAAAGACACCGTATAAAACGGTGTCTTTCATATTTGGCGGAGTAAGAGGGATTCGAACCCTCGATGCAGGTTGACCCCACATGCTTCCTTAGCAGGGAAGTGCCTTCAGCCTCTCAGCCATTACTCCTAAGGAAGACCGCAATATACGCTTTCTGCCCTCCTTCGTCAAGCATTACCGCCCCAAACTTTCTTAACGCCATGAAATCATTTAAATAAAAATATAATATTTTTTGCACCATTCTGTTTTTATACTTCTTTCATATATGTTAAAATGATTCTGCTTTCTGTAAACTTTTTCTACGCCCATTATTACAAAGGAGTTCGTATGTTACGTTTTTCTGCTTTGGTTGCCGTATCCGCCCTGATGCTTGCCGCCTGCTCACAATCCGGCAATTCCCAACCATCCACTTCCTCCTCTCAAACTTCTACTCCAAAAACAACTGCCGCCGGTTCTGCCTGCCGTAGCATGGGTGAGGGCCATAAAGTCAATGGCAAAGGTCAAAACGATATTTATATGTGTAAAGTCGATGTGGCTTTGAACTCTGCCGAAGCCAAATCCGCTTTGGATCCTAGCATCCGCGTTCACTACGGCAGCACATCCGGCGCGACTTTGACTTCCCGTCAAATCTCCAACTCAGTCGGCAAAACCCCTGATGAAACCTGCCAACGCGCATTCCTGAGCGCGGTTAAACGATTCCAAAGCACTGCTCAACGCAAAAAAGCCAAATCCGTTCATCTGGTTAGCTACTTTGACAAAGTAACCAAAGGCGGTAACGAGTACGAATGCCACATCGCTACATTCAACAGCCGTGTGGTTTTGAAAGGCAGCTTCCACTAAGCAATGTCAAAAATGCCGGACTTCAATATGAAGTTTGGCATTTTTCTATTTTATGGATACGACAACCCTTCACTGTCTGCTGGCCGATCCCTCTTTTGCCGCCTGCTACGACCATGCGTCTCTAAACGCAGCCGATTCCCAACGTTTGGCTACCACGCCTCAACTGGCGCAGCGTCAAGACTGGCAAGTCAGCCGCGCATTAAAACAGCAAACCGATTTACCGACTGTATCGCTGAGCCACAGCAAAGGCTTTGCCGCTTTATTGTGTGCGCCTCATCCCTTAACAGCCGGTGTCGATATCGAATTTATCCGCCCGCGTGATTTCAAAGCGCTGTCGGCTTTGGTCTGCACACAGGAAGAACAAGACTACTTGGAAACGGCAAACTGGCCGTCTGAAACGTTTTACCGATTGTGGTGTTTCAAAGAAGCCCTGATTAAAGCGGCGAATTTGAATTTCCCGTCAGACATGAAATCGGTCGGCTATGTTTTCGATTCAGGGCAACCCGTCGGTTTACGCGCTGGAAAGCAAACCGATTGGCACGGCACGAGCGCAATTTTGGCGGATACGATGGCACTTGCCTGCGTTTGGAAGGACAACGCCGTCGCCCTGCAATGGCAGTTTTTCGGTTCGCTCAAATCCAATGATTTAACCAACCGGCAAACTATCTAACAACTGACAAACTAATAATAATCTGATTTAATTTACTGGACTTTTACTTATTCCACACACCAACAGCAGCATTTGCAAAAGGCCGTCTGAACGATGAATCTTCGCCTCCTAAACCGCCTCTATACTGCCCTTATCCTGTTTCTTACCCTGTTTTTGGTTTATGCCTTTGCTTCACAAGCACGCATCCAAACCGATTTGACAGCGTTGTTGCCAAGCGAGCAGCAACCCGATGCCTTACTGACGGCCGCGGATAAAGCCGCAGAAGCGCAGCTCAATTCGCAAGTCATTTTGCTTGCCGGCAGTACCGATGCCGAAACTGCTTTTCAGACGGCCTCACAAATTGCCGACGCATGGCGCAAAAGCGGCGTATTTGAACAAGTCGACAGCAGCATGACGCCGAATTTGGATAAAGTGCGGGCGGATATGCAGAAGCTGAGCTTGGCGGTTTTGCCGCAAGACGAAATACGCCTGCTGTTTGAGCAGCCGCAAGCCTATTTTCAAGCGCGTGCAGAAGCCGCAGCCAATCCGTTTGCCGCCCCCTCGCCTTTGTCTTTAGAACAAGACTGGCTGGGCTTTGGACGCTTTGTTGCCGACAAGGCTAATCCGCAAAGCCGTTTGCAGTGGGACATGGACAACGGCATGCTGTTTGCCGAAGACAAAGGCAAAACTTGGGTATTTTTGCGCGGACGGCTCGCAGGCGGCGATCAATTTTCCGGCAACGATGCCCTCTTGCCGCTGATGACGCAAAGCCGTCAAATCGCTTCGGAAAACGGCGCGGAAACCTTAAGCGCAGGTGGCGCATTGTTCGCCGCCGTATCCAAAGCAGCCGCAGAAAAAGAAAGTCGGCTGATGAGTATGGTCGGACTTGGACTGACCTTTGCGCTGCTGTTGTGGGTCTTCCGCAGCGGCCGCGTCTTTTTGCTTTCCTTGCCACTGGCAGCCGGTATGTTGACCGGATTGGCAGTTGCGTTATTAACCTTCGGCGAAGTGCATATCCTGACCATCGTCATCGGCACCAGCTTGGTGGGTATGTTGGTGGATTTCCCGTTGCACTGGCTTGCTCCGTCAGTATTCGGGCCGTCTGAAAAGACTGTTTGGCAGGCCGAATCAGCAATGAAACATGTCTTGCCAAGTTTTGCCGTCAGCCTGACAATTACCGTCTTGGGCTATGCGCTGCTGTGGTTTACCCCTTTGCCTGTATTACGCCAAACCGCCGTATTTTCAGGCTTTGCCTTATTTGGCGCGTTTGGTGCCACCGTTTTATGGCTGCCGCCGCTGTTTCGCCGCTACCGTGCCAAAACCGTGCCTTTTGCCGCATTAACCGAAAAGCTCTATTCCTTGTCAGGCCGTCTGAAAAACCGCCTGCACAAACGCGGCTGGTTAATCGTGGGCGGAATTTTGCTGGCAGTCGGACTGTGGCGCAGCGACTGGCGTGACGACATCCGTCAATGGGTCAATATGCCGACCGCGATGTTGGCCGAAGTACAACAAATCGGCCAGTTGAGCGGCACGGATTTTGGCGGCAAATATTTGGTGGCCGAAGCACAAAGCGAAGACGCCCTGTTGAAAAAAACCGCCGAACTCGGCCGCGCCCTGCAGCCCTTAATTGCGCAAGGCAAACTGTCCGGCATCCAATCGCCCGACCAATTCATCCTGCCGACAACGGAGCAGCAAAAACTACAAAACCGCCTGCGCGAATTGACCAAGTTGCCTGATAGCTGGAAACCGCTTACCGAAATCGGTATTCCGCGCAAAACCGTGCGCGATGCCCTGCTGCAAGCTGCCGATACACAACCATTGTCGCTTTCAGACGGCCTGAATACCGATTTGGCAGAAGCTTGGCGTTCCTTGTATTTGGGTGAAGTGGAACCAGGCCGTTTTGCTGCCGTCGTGCGTTTGAACGGCATGACCGATGAAGCCGCCGTACGCGCCGTGGCGCAACACGTCTCCGGCGTACATTGGGCTGACAAACGCGCCCACTTAAACGAGCTTTTCCACCACACGCGCAATCAGGCTGCATGGTTGAAACTGGCTTCCTACGCGTTGGCATGGCTGCTCTTGTGGAAAATGTTTGGTTTCAAACGCGGCAGCAAAATCCTTGCCGTGCCGCTGGTCGCCGCCATCTGCACCGTTGCCGTACTCGGTTTGGCCGGCATTCCCGTCAGCCTGTTTGCCATGTTCGGCCTGCTTTTAGTGTCCGCCATCGGCGTGGACTATGCCGTCTATGCCGCCACTGCACATCACAGCGCGCCGGCAAAATTAGGCGGTATGCTGCTTGCCGCTGCGACAACAGCCATTTCCTTTGCCCTGCTCGCCATCAGCAGCACGCCCGCTGTTGCCGCGTTCGGCATGACGGTTACCATCGGCGTGGCATTCAATATTTGGCTGGCAGGCACATTGTTGAAAAATTAGACAAAAGATGAAGACGATAGAAGTTGAAGCGATATTTGTTTCAACTTCTATCGCCAAATTGCAAAAGGCCGTCTGAAAAATTTCATATAGCGGTTTAAGCATTATTAAAATCAAAGGTATTTTCAAATACCCATCGAATTTGACGTTGCCGTTATCGGCGCAGGCCCTTCAGGTTCGGTTGCTTCCGCTTTGCTGAACAAACAAGGCTTTAAAGTTTGCGTATTGGAAAAACAACATTTCCCGCGCTTTGTCATCGGCGAGAGCCTGCTGCCGCATTGGTGGGCGATTTGAAGGTAGAATAAAGGACGAATGCCTTTCAGACGGCCAAACCTGAAAACAGAACAGGCCGTCTGAAACTTCATCCACATCATTAAATATTTTGACCGATAGATAAAACCTTATGCGATTTATCCCTTTTCTTGCCGCACTACTGCTTTCCGCATGCGCAACCTCGCTCCCCCATCCGCAAACGCTGCCGCCGCTTTCCAAAGGAGGCCAATGGTTCAAACTCGAGCAGACCAATGCGGCGGGGCAAACCGTTCAAACCAATCTCTTGGCAGTCGAGCCTCATTCAGACGGCATCCGCTTTGTCCAAACCGATGCACTGGGTGCGCCGGTATCACGTCAATCGGTCAACACCAAAGGTTGGAAAAATGACGGCTTTGTGATGCCCAATGCCAGTTCGCGTCGACTGTTTGCCGCCCTGTTGCCGCTTTTGGCCGCCGAACACGCCGCCACGCTTTACCCTGAAGCCCGCCAACAAAACGCCACCCATCAAGGCTTCTGCCCTGACGGCAAAGGCGCAGTGTTCAGCTACCGTGAGCGTGATTTGTGGTGTGTCGCCCACCATTCCGAACAATTCCTTATCGGCTTCCCCGACCAAACTTTCTGGACGGTCAGCCCGATTGCAGAAGACTAATTCATGAATACTCCTATTTATCTCAGCCGTCCGGCACTGACCAGCGCATTGGGCAGCGGCTTGCAAGTTCATGCCGATGCCTTACTCACGCCGTCTGAAAACACGCCCCTGACTTTTTCAGACCAATGGGTAAAAGGCAAAACGTATGCTTTCGGTGCAGTCAAAGAAACCCTGATGCCTCTGCCCGACAGCATTCCCGAAGCGCATCGCAGCCGCAATAACCAACTTATCCTGCACGCGCTTTCGCAAATAGACGGACTGATTCAGACGGCCATTGCCCGTTACGGCAAAGAAAGGATTGCTGTCGTGACTGGTACGTCCACCAGTGGCGCAGACGAAAATATCCCTTTGTTCCAACACGTTGTCGAAGGCGGTGCATGGGCGGATGTTCCATTCAAACAGCTGCAACACACCATGGCTTCGCCCTCCGAATTTATCGCTCAAGTTTACGGTTTGGACGGCTTGCGCTATACCGTCTCCACCGCCTGCACTTCCGGCGCACGCGCCCTCATCAGCGCAGCCCGGCTGCTTCGTGCCGGATTGTGTGATGCCGTGATTTGCGGCGGCGCGGATACGCTTTCTCCGCTGACGATTAATGGTTTTGCCTCTTTGGAAGTGCTTTCAGACGGCATCGCCAAGCCTTTTTCTGCCAACCGCAACGGCATCAATATCGGTGAAGCGGCCGCATTTTTCGTGATGACGCGCGATGCCGATTTTGACGGCGAAATGCAGTTGCTGGGCTACGGCGCAAGCAGCGATGCCTACCATATGTCTTCGCCCCGCCCCGATGGTTTGGGTGCAGCCCAATCTTTTCAGGCCGCTTTGGATAAAGCCGGTTTGAAAGCGGAAGACATCGGCTGGATCAATCTGCACGGCACCGGCACGCAGCACAACGACAGCATGGAAAGCCGAGCCGTTGCCGAAGTATTTGGCAGCCATACCCTTTGCACCTCAACCAAGCCGTCCACCGGTCATACCTTGGGTGCAGCCGGTGCGATTGAAGCCACATTTGCCTGGTTGATGGCCAACCGCCAATACAATCCGGAAGGCAAACTGCCGCCGCAACAATGGGACAATGTACCCGATTCCGAGCTGCCCAACATCGCTTTGACCGACGGTAACAGCCGCTGGCCGTCTGAAAAACGCATTGCCGCCAGCTCGTCATTCGCTTTCGGCGGCAGCAATGCCGTTTTGATTATCGGATAAGTCCTTATATTTAGGCTGTCTTTTCAGACGGCCTTTTTCTTTTCCGCAACTTAAAAAACAATAACATCAAAACAACAACCAAATCCGCCGAAATATGCCATAATAGGCTTAGCACATTTCTTCTCGCGATGTGCCCGAAAAGAAAAACTTAACCTACATAGAGAATAATCCCATGACTAAATCCACCATTATCTATACCTACACCGACGAAGCTCCTGCATTGGCCACTCAATCCCTGCTGCCAATCGTGCAGGCGTTTACCCGCCACGCCGATATTGATGTCAAAACCAGCGACATTTCTCTCTCCGGCCGTATTTTGGCGGCGTTTCCCGAATACCTGACCGAAGCGCAACGCGTACCTGATGCGCTTGCCGAATTGGGCGAACTGGTTAAACAACCCGATGCAAACGTAATCAAACTGCCGAACATCAGCGCATCCGTACCTCAACTGACGGCCGCGATTAAAGAATTGCAGTCTAAAGGCTTTGCCGTTCCCGACTATCCTGCTGACCCTCAAACCGATGAAGAAAAAGCCGTACGCGAACGCTACGACCGCATCAAAGGCAGCGCGGTAAACCCTGTCCTGCGTGAAGGCAACTCTGACCGTCGCGCGCCTAAAGCAGTGAAAAACTTTGCGAAAAAACATCCGCACAGCATGGGCGCATGGACCAAAGACTCCAAAACCCACGTTGCCACCATGCAAAGCGGCGACTTTTTTCATAATGAACAATCTGTTACCGTACCTGAAGCGACTTCCGTATCCATCGTGTTCACCGACAAACAAGGCAACAAAAAAGAGCTGCGCGAGCCTGTTGCCCTGAAAGCCGGCGAAATCATCGACGCGACCGTGATGAGCAAAAAAGCCCTGCTCGCCTTTCTTGCCGAACAAGTGAAAGACGCGAAGGCAAAAGGCGTATTGTTCTCACTGCACATGAAAGCCACCATGATGAAAGTGTCCGACCCGATTATCTTCGGACACGCCGTCAAAGTGTTCTTCGCGCCTGTCTTTGAAAAATTCGGTGACAAATTGGCTGCCGCAGGCGTCAACGTCAACAACGGCTTCGGCAACCTGCTTGCCAATCTGGACAAACTGGATGCGGACACCCGCGCCGCCGTTGAAGCTGAAATCGCTGCCGTTTACGCTGCCAACCCTGATTTGGCCATGGTTGATTCCGACAAAGGCATTACCAACCTGCACGTTCCTAGTGATGTCATCGTCGATGCTTCTATGCCTGCAATGATTCGTAACTCCGGCCGCATGTGGGATAAAGACGGCAAAGCGCAAGACACCAAAGCCGTGATTCCTGACAGCAGCTACGCCGGCGTTTACCAAGCAACCATCGACTTCTGCCGCGAACACGGCGCATTCGATCCGACAACCATGGGTACCGTTCCTAACGTCGGCCTGATGGCGCAAGCAGCCGAAGAATACGGTTCGCACAACAAAACTTTCGAAATCGAAGCCGACGGCCAAGTTCAAGTCATTGATGCAGCAGGTAATGTCCTGATGCAACACGACGTTGAAGCCGGTGACATCTGGCGTATGTGCCAAACCAAAGACGCTCCGGTTAAAGACTGGGTACAGCTCGCTGTTAACCGCGCCCGTCTGAGCAATACACCAGCCGTGTTCTGGCTCGACGAAAACCGCCCGCACGACAAGAGCCTGCTCGCCAAGGTTAAAGCCTACCTTGCCGAACTGGATACCGACGGCCTCGACATCCGCGTCCTCGCTCCTGAAGAAGCCGCTAAATTCAGCTTGGGCCGTCTGAAAAACGGCGAAGACACCATCTCCGTAACCGGTAACGTCCTGCGCGACTACCTGACCGACTTGTTCCCAATTTTGGAACTGGGTACCAGCGCGAAAATGCTGTCTATCGTTCCATTGATGAATGGCGGCGGTATGTTTGAAACCGGCGCGGGCGGTTCTGCACCGAAACATGTTCAACAATTCCTCGAAGAAAACCACTTACGTTGGGACTCTTTGGGCGAATTCCTCGCACTCGCCGTATCGTTTGAACATTTGGCGCAAAAAACCGGCAACGCCAAAGCCCAAGTCCTCGCCGACACTTTGGATGCAGCCACCGAAAAACTGCTGTTGAACGACAAATCGCCTAAACGCAAAGCTGGCGAACTCGACAACCGCGGCAGCCATTTCTACCTCACCCTCTACTGGGCGCAAGAATTGGCGGCGCAAGACAAAGATGCCGAACTGAAAGCCGCATTTGCGCCGTTGGCAGCCGCTTTGACTGCTGACGAAGCCAAAATCGTTGAAGAACTCTCTGCCGTACAAGGCAAAGCGGTCGACATCGGCGGCTACTACGCAGCCAATCCTGAAAAAGCTGCACAAGCGATGCGTCCAAGCGCAACCTTTAATCAGGCCTTGTCAGCCTTATAATTAAAGCAATAAAAGGCCGTCTGAACTTTCAGACGGCCTCAAACCTTATGGAAACACAATGAAAAAAACCATTCTTTCTCTTACTTTCCTCATCAGCGCTCCGGCTTTATGGGCATTTTCCCCTGCCGAATTGGCACAAACCCTGCAAAAACCGCAAAACGTGCAAGGCAATTTTGTCCAACAACGCCAGCTCAAATCCCTCAGCAAACCCATGACCACCAGCGGCAGCTTTACCCTTGTCCCACAAAAAGGCCTGCTCTGGAAAATGCAAAAACCATTTGAAACCACCCTGCGCGTGCGTTCAGACGGCATCATGCAATGGAACGGCAGTCAATGGGTCAACCCAAATGCCAGCAAACTCAACGGCCAAAGCCGCCAAATCAAACTCTTCCTCGACCTTTTGGGCGGCAATACCCAGGGCTTGGAAAAACAATTTGATTTGAAATTAAACGGCAACGAGAAAAAATGGACGTTGACCCTGACTCCGAAAACCGCCATTACCCGCCAAATCTTCAACCGTATCGAAATCAACGGCGATACGCTGGTACGAAAAATCGAATTGGACGAAAAACAAGGCGACAAAACCATCATGCAGTTCAACCAAATCCAAACCGATAAAGCTCTGGACAGCTTCAGCCGTACCGCCCTCTAAATTGTCTATTCCAACAAAAGGCCGTCTGAAAATACATTTCAGACGGCCTTTTATATTAATCGGCTGAAGGCTTCTGCCCTTTTCGTTCCGCCTTTCTTGCTTCGCGAATGGCTTTAAGTTCGGCCTCTTTCTGTCTGGCTTTTTTCAGCCAAGTTTCCCATTGGTTTGGTGTTTCCAGCGTGATTCTGCCGATTTTTCCTTCGCGGAAATCGGTCAGGATATTTTCAGCAGCCTTTTGGTAGTTGACCCGTCCGCCGCTCAAAACCGCACCGCGTTTCTTGGCAATCCACTCCAGCCAAGAAGTATCGTCCCAATGGCTGCTTGGATCTTTGTCGGCTTGATAGCGCTCTTGCAACAGGGCCAGATAATGGCGGCGGAGGTAATCCAAAAGCTCAAGCGCTACTTCTTCTTCATCCAGTGCGTTGCGTCCGACTGCACCGCCGGCCGCAAGGTTGTAGCCGCCTTCTTCGACGATAATTTTCGGCCACAACATACCGGGGGTATCGTAAAGCCAGAAATCGTCTGCAAGGAAAAGGCGTTGTTCGGCTTTGGTAATACCGGGTTCGTTACCGGTTTTGGCAGATTTTTTGCCGATCATGCCGTTAATCAAGGTGGATTTGCCGACGTTGGGAATGCCGCAAATCAGGACACGTAGCGGCTTCTCGATACCTTGGCGATGCGGAATCATGGAGCGGCAGGCTTGGGTAATTTTGCCGTGCGCGCCGGTTTCGGAAGAATCAAGCGCAATGGCGCGGGTATCTTGACGGCTGTTGTAGTGTTCGAGCCAAACTTTGGTGCGCTCGGGATCGGCAAGGTCTTGCTTGTTTAAGATTTTGAGTTTTGGCTTGCCTTTGGACAACTGGGCAAGCAAGGGGTTTTCGCTGGAAGCAGGCATACGCGCGTCCAGCATCTCAATCACCATATCAACGCTTTTAATGCGTTCGGCAATGGCTTTTTTTGCCTTGTTCATGTGGCCGGGAAACCATTGGATAGCCATGTCTTTTTATTCTTTCTATTCGTATCTGAGGCCGTCTGAAAAATCATTGTTTTTCAGACGGCCTCGGTATTTGGATAATCGGTCAATCAGGATTTAGAGATTGCCATGCTCGTAGCTGTAATACCCTGCTTCATCCATACATTGCTCAAAAGTTTTGGATGTATTGCCACGTTTGGTTCCATTTTGAACTTGTGATTTGCAGGTATTGATTTGACGGGAAACCTCAGCTTCGCTCGCTCCGGTACGGTGCCAACGGTAAGCAGTGACAGGCTCTGTCGCGCAGGCGGTCAAGATAAGCAAGGATAATGCGGTCAGACTGATTTTTTTCATGGTTTCTTCCTTTGAGGCCGTCTGAAACGGCAAGTTAGCGTCCTGCCAAGCTTTGAGCCTGACGGTGGCGGACAAGGAGTTCATAACGGCCTTTGAGGCGCTCGGCCAGTTTTTCCACAACATAAACGGAGCGGTGCTGACCGCCGGTACAACCGATGGCAATCGTCACATAACTGCGGCTCTCTTGTTGCAGGCGCGGCAACCAGCGGCTAATAAAATGGTCGATGTCATCAACCATTTCTTGAACCAACGGCTGCTGGCCCAAATAATCTTGAATAGGTTTGTCCATGCCAGTAAAGGGGCGTAATTCCGGATCGTAATACGGATTGGGCAGGCTGCGCATATCAAACATAAAGTCGGCATTATTGGGAGCGCCATATTTGAAACCAAAGGATTCAAGAATGACCAGCAAACCGACACGTTCAATATTGAGCCATTGTTGCACAGCATAACGCAGCTGCTGAGCGTTCATTTTGGACGTATCGATGCAATATGCGATGTCTCTAAGCGGAAAGAGCCACTCGCGTTCTTTTTGCAGGCTTTCCAACAAAGTCAGGTTTTGACCAGACAAAGGGTGTCCACGTCGGGTTTCTGAGAAGCGGCGAACCAAAACGCCTTCTTCCGCTTCAACAAACAGGACTTCGACTTGATGCCCTTCATTACGCAAATATTGGATTTGCTCTTGCGCTTCTTGGATATTAATACGGGAACGGATATCAACGCTGACACCGAGTTGGGTTTCATCGGCCCGTTCGATGTGGAGTGAAACCAATGATGGAAGCATTTCCAAGGGAAGATTATCGACACAGTAATAGCCCAAATCTTCGAGCTGCTTGAGAGCTACGGACTTTCCCGAGCCGGATAAGCCGCTAATCAGGACGATTTTCATGATTTTGTTCGTTTTCTTTGAGTTGTGTTTGGTGACGTTCGAGAAATTCTTTGGTGCTGTCTTTACCACGCAATTGAAGGATGTAATTGCGTACTGCAGCTTCAACCAATACTGCTAAGTTTCGACCGATTGCAACAGGCAGGGTAACGGAACGGACGCTAACGTTGAGGATAGATTCTGTTTCGGTACGGATGCTCAATCGATCGAGTTGTTTCATGTATCCGTCGTCGGCCGGAACCAAATTGATAATCAGCTGGAGGATTTTTTTCGGACGGATGGAGGTTTCGCCAAAAATGTGGCGGATATTGAGTATGCCCAAGCCGCGTACTTCGAGGAAATCACGCAGCATAGGCGGGCAACGGCCTTCCAGCATTTCCGGGCCGGTACGGAAGAATTCGACCGCATCATCGGCAATCAGGCTGTGGCCGCGCGAAATCAGCTCCAATGCCAATTCGCTCTTACCCAAGCCGGATTGTCCGGTAATGAGTACACCCACTTCAAATACATCCAAAAATACGCCGTGCTTGATGGTGGAAGTAGCCAATGTACGTTGCAGATAAATCCGCAAAACGTCCATCAAGTGCGGGCTTTCCTGTTTGGAAGTCAGCAAGGGGATACTGTTGGTATGGCAATAATCGCGTAATTTGGGCGAAACCGGCAAACCGTTGGCGACGATGACCAAAGACATTGGGATGTCGAAAAGCTCACCGAAATCATAGTTGAGTTCGCCCGATTCCAGACGGCGTAAATATTCGGCTTCGGCTACGCCGACAACTTGAATTTGGTTGGGATGGATAAAGTTTAAGTGGCCGACCAAGGCCAAGACGGGTTTATCGGCTTCGACACCGATACGGTTGTCCGCGCCGGAATTGCCGGCAGCCCAAGCGAGTTCGAGTTTGTACTGATTGTCGGAAAACAGGCGGCGGACGGATATGCTGGGCATGAATTACTCTTCGGTCAGGAGTGTGCGTACTTCTTCGGCAGAAGTCGCAGCCATCAATGCTTCACGGACGGCTTTTTGAGAGAATCTGCCGGCCAGTTTGGACAAGACTTCCAAATGTTCGCCGGTAGCGTTTTCAGGCACAAGCAGGATGAAAATCAGGGAAACGGGTTTACCGTCAGGCGCATCAAAGGCAACCGGCTCTTTGGTGCGGATAAACGCACCAGTGGCTTTTTTCACGCATGCGTGACGGCCGTGAGGGATCGCCACCCCCTGCCCCAAACCGGTCGAACCAAGCTTTTCACGGGCAAACAGGCAGTCGAACACGTTGGCATTCGGTAATTCTGCTTCATTCTCCAGCAGCTGGGCGGCCTCTTCAAACAGACGCTTTTTGCTGCTGACTTCCAAATCCAAAACGATATGGGACAAAGGTAAAATTTCGCCAATCAGGCTCATGTGTATCTCTTTTAAATGTCGCAAAACAATGGGATTGTACCGATTGTCGGTGCAAATCTCAATCCTGAAGGCGTAATTTACACTCGCCCTGCTAACATTTTCCATGTTGTTTTTGATATTTTTTAACGAGCTAAAAATAATCCAACTGTTTGCTTATATTGAATTTAAAGTAAAAATTCTATCATTAGACAAACTATGATTCAAATGAAAAGGGGTATGTCCGGCATACCCCTTTTCCCTTTCTTTTCAGACGGCCTCAACCTAGTTTTTTAAAACAATTTGGAAACCAAAAACAACCAGAAATAATGGCAGACCAATCCGCAAAACCACGCTAAACCGATGCGGTTGTTGGCCAAAAACGTTTGGAAACACAACTGGCGATTGCGCGTACGGATGACAACATATTGCTGATACTGCCAATAAACAGTTATCGGCAATATCAACCAATACGGCCAAGTTGCGCCGATTTTAATACCCAACACCGCCATCAATACCGTAAACC
The DNA here is from genome assembly GCF_051957055.1 of Neisseria sp. P0020.S005. Lineage (NCBI taxonomy): Bacteria > Pseudomonadati > Pseudomonadota > Betaproteobacteria > Neisseriales > Neisseriaceae > Neisseria > Neisseria sp. P0020.S005. The sequence goes on from NZ_JBQCWV010000006.1 coordinate 93,654, forward strand.
AAAAATGACAAAGCATAGAGGCGGTAATATCGTGATGGCCAAATGTGATTGCCGAAGTTTTAATGCCGATTTTCAAATCGTCTTCTTTGTCCGCCATGGCATAAATCGTATCGTAAGCCAGCGTCCATAAGGCATTGGCGGTAAACATCAGCCACGCTTCGGGAGGCACTCGGCCTTGCACGGCGGCAAAGGCCATAGGAATGCCGAACGAAAATGCCAGTCCTAAATAAAACTGCGGCAACGGGAAAAAGCGTTTGGTAAAGGGATATGTGATGGCCAGGAACAAGGCCGGAAGGCTCATCAACCAAGTAAAGCGGTTGAGCTGCACCAAGCATAAAGCTGCCATCAGACACAACATGACGGTCAAAAGCAGCGCTTCGATTTTAGAAACCAAACCTTTGGCAAACGGACGGTTTTTGGTGCGCTCTACTGCGCCGTCAAAATTGCGGTCGGCAAAGTCATTCACCACGCAACCTGCGCTGCGCATCAAAAATGTGCCTGCGCTAAAGGCAAGAAAAATATCCGCGTCAGGAACGCCTTTAGACGCAATCCACAATGCCCAATAAGTCGGCCACAGCAAAAGCAGTGTGCCAATGGGTTTGTCAACGCGCATCAGCTTGGCGTATATCACCATCCGTCCGACAGCGTAACGCGGTAGAAATTGTAGAAAAAAGCGCCTTATGTTCATTGATGTAATGTGTCGTTGTTTATGTGTCGATTCGGAAGGAAAGGCTTTTTAGAGCCTTAACTCTTATTATAATGTATTACCGTCTGAAATTAAACAGATCTTAACAATTTAATTTATTGTATTATAACAGAATTATGACAAACATCGGTAAACGGTTTTATTTTCAGACAGCCTTAGCGGTATAAATCTATTAATTTCAATAAGAAATATTCTGTTAATTCCAATGTTTCGCCGTTCCAATCGAAATACGAACGGCGCGCGGTAACAGGCCGTCTGAAAGATGGATGGTCGAAATCTTCAAAACGAAGAAACTCAAAATCCGAACGCTTCAACGGCAATGTACCGTCAAACAGGCGCTCGCCCAAAGGCTGCGTTCCGCAATCCAATAATTCTGTCCATAGACTGCTGTCCGGCCGGCACGCGCTTCTGGCTTGTATCACTGTTTCGCCGTCCAGTTTGAGCAAAACATCGCGCACAAAGATTTCGTCTCCATTTTCCACTCCCTTCGTCAAACCCAAATACACCGGCTCGACTGAAAAATCCTTACCGGAAGCGCGCAAAGCGGCAGTTAGCGAAGAAACGGTCAGCAGATGTTCGGCCTTAGACGGCAAAAGACTTGAAGCTTCGGCATGTGAACAAAGCGTGCCACGCGGTATATCAAACGCCATTTACCACCTCTGTTTTGGCCAACTCCTGCCATTTGGCTTCGGGAAACTCATCTTTCAGACGGCCTTTAAGATATTCCAAGGTATCGCCGGCAACGGTTTCATCTTTGCTGTCGTGAATATGGTTGAAAATCAGGCTGTGCAACCGGATGCCGTATTGTTTGAGCGCAGCGAAGCTGAGCAGGGTGTGGTTGATGCTGCCGAGCCGCCCGCTGGTAACGAGGATGACGGGATAAGCCTGTTGCTGAATATAATCAATGGTCAACAGATTTTCCGTCAGCGGCACCATCAATCCGCCCGCGCCTTCGACCAACACGATTTCGTATTGCGCCGCCAATTCTTGCGTGGCGGTACGGATTTTGTCCAAATCCAAAGCCCTGCCGTCCAGACGGGCGGCGAGGTGGGGCGAGGCCGGGTAGCTGAAGATTTCGGGCATGGTCAGCCCTTGTTTGTCGGCTTCTTGCATGGGTATGCCCATGACTTTGCGGTGGACGGCGATGTCGTTGGCGATGTCGCGGCAGCCAGTTTGCACAGGCTTTTGCGTAATCACGCTTTTGCCCTGCTGCAACAATTGTTTTGCCAATACGCCGGTAGCGACGGTTTTGCCGATGTCCGTGTCTATGCCGCTGACGAAGTAAACGCCTTTCATTTGCTGTGTTCCTTCAAGATTTGCACGGCTTTGTCGGCAAGTTCGGTCAAGAGGTCGTCTGAAATGATGTAAGGCGGCATGAGGTACACCAGCCTGCCGAATGGGCGCACCCAAATGCCCTGCGCCACGCAGTCCGCTTGAAAACGCGCCATATTCACGCCTTTTTCCAGCTCAATTACCCCGATGGCACCCAAAATGCGCACATCTTTCACGCCGCGAATGTCCCATGCAGTTTTCAGACGGCCTTTCAGGATGCTTTCGATGCGGCGGATATTTGCCTGCCAATCTTGGGATAAAAGCAGCTTGACTGAAGCGCAGGCAACGGCACACGCCAGCGGGTTCGCCATAAAGGTCGGGCCGTGCATGAACACGCCCGCTTCGCCGCGCGAAATCGTTTCGGTAACTTTTTGCGAAGTGATTGCCGCCGCCAGCGTCATATAGCCGCCGCTCAAGCCCTTGCCGATACACATAATATCCGGCACGACCTCCGCGTGTTCGCAGGCAAACATCTTACCCGTACGCCCGAATCCGGTGGCGATTTCGTCAAAAATCAACACGATATCAAATTCGTCGCACAAATCGCGCAATCCGCGAAGATACTGCGGATGATAAAAATACATGCCGCCCGCGCCCTGCACGACCGGTTCCAAAATAAAGGCGGCAATATCCGCATGATGCGCTTCAAACAAGACGCGGACAGGCTGCAAATCCGCCCCGTCCCATTCATCATCGAAACGGCTTTTCGGATTATCGACAAAATAACGCTGCGGCAACGCGCTGCCGAAAATATGGTGCATCCCCGTTTCCGGATCGCAGACGGACATCGCGTTCCAAGTATCGCCATGATATCCGCGCCGCACCGTCGCAATATTCTGTTTCGCCGTCAAACCCCGCGCCTGCTGGTATTGCACTGCCATCTTCAGCGCGACTTCCACCGAAACCGAACCTGAATCCGCATAAAAAATACGATCCAGACCCTGCGGCAAAATCCCAACCAACAACTTGCCCAGTTCTACCGCAGGCTCATGCGTCAAACCGCCGAACATCACATGCGACATCTGTTTAATCTGCGCCTCAACCGCCTGATTCAAAACAGGATGATTGTAGCCGTGTATCGCACACCACCAAGACGACATCCCGTCAATCAGCCGCGTGCCGTCCGCCAATTCAATATACACGCCCTCTGCACGGCGCACCGGATAAACAGGCAACGGGTCGGTCATGGATGTATAGGGATGGAGCAGGTGGGCGCGGTCGAAATCGAGCAGGGAGGAATGATCGGACATATTCTTTTTAGAGACAGATTGACAATTTTTGTTATTATATAGCATCTTTACCTTTTCAGACGGCACGTCTTCCGTACTGCATCAACGCCAATCCGCCCACTGCCGCCAAACAGCCGGCAACCAAGGAAACATGCAATGCCTCGCCCAAAAACCAAGCGGAACACAAAATACCGAATACCGGCACCAAAGTGATGTACGCCGCCGCACTGCCTGCGCCTAAAGTCTTCACGCCTTCAAAATACCACGCATAGCTCAAGACCGTTGCCCCGACAGACAGGCCAATCAAAGCAAACCAGCCCCTACTGTTCATTTCAGCAAGCATACCAAACGGCAGGCCGTCTGAAATCAGCGCAGGCGGCAGCAACATCATTGCACCCAGCCAAGCGGTGGCCACGGTAACCGTCAGCGCATCAATCCCCCGCAACACCGCCCTGCCTATCATCGTATAAGTAACCAAACAGCAAAGGCTGCAAAACACCAGCACTTCGCCCCACCCTATGCCGTCGCCCGACAAAAATGCCGCAATCTCGCCATGCGTGACCGCCCATATCGAGCCTGCCACAGCCAACAACATACCCGACACAATCTTGCCGTTGAGCTTCTCGCCAAATAGCAAAGCCGCAAAAAACATCGTCAATACAGGATTGAACGTGACCAACACCGTCGCCCTTGAAGCAGGAAGCCGCTGCAAACCCAGCATAGACAATACGGTAAAACCAAATACACCGAAGGCCGCCGCCAGTGCCAATCCAAGCCATTGTTTACGCAACAAAACCGCCAAAGTACGCAATCGATACCGTGCAAACAGCCAGCCCAAAAGCAAGATTGCCGCCGTCAAAAAGCGCAGCATACCGCCCGTTAAAGGCGGCAGCGCTTGTCCCAGCATCCGTCCCATCGGCCAAGATGCGCCCCAAAACGCCGCCATGCCCAATAGTTTTAGATGGATTGCTAAATGTTTCATGGTGATAGATAACTTGAATAATCGGTTTAGAAAGCGTACAAGCTTGGTTTGGAAGGATAAATTTCCTTAGCTACCGATACTTGATAGAGTTTGCGCGGATAAAATACTACGCTGAATCATTACGGAAACAAAGGCCGTCTGAAAGACTGAAATCCAGCTTTTTCAGACGGCCTTTGCTGCTCAATCAACAAGGCTTACAACTCAATGCCTTTGAGTTTTGCCACGGTATTAATGTCTTTATCGCCGCGACCGGAGAGGTTGACCAAAATCACTTGGTCTTTGCTCATTTTCGGCGCGTTTTTCACCGCCCAAGCAACGGCATGGCTGGACTCCAGCGCAGGAATAATGCCCTCGAAACGGCAAAGCAAATCAAAGGCTTCGAGTGCTTCGTCGTCTTTGGCAACGGTGTATTCCACGCGGTTGATGTCGTTCAAATGGCTGTGTTCCGGGCCGATGCCTGGGTAGTCCAAGCCAGCGGAAACGGAGTGCGTACCCAAGACTTGACCGTTTTCGTCCTGCATCAAATAACTGCGGAAACCGTGCAATACGCCGATAGGGGCTTTACTGGTAATCGGTGCGGCGTGGTCGGGGGTATCTACACCCAAACCGCCGGCTTCTACGCCGACCAGACGTACGTTTTCTTCTTCGATATAGGGATAGAACAAACCGATGGCGTTTGAGCCACCCCCCACGCAGGCAACGGCAACGTCAGGTTGGCGGCCGATGGCTTCCAACATTTGTTCTTTTGCTTCATTGCCGATCACGCATTGGAAATCGCGTACCATTTCAGGATACGGCGCAGGGCCTGCGGCAGTGCCGATGATGTAGAACGTATCGTCCACACGTGCCACCCATTCGCGCATGGCTTCGTTCATCGCGTCTTTCAAAGTACGGCTGCCGCTGTCAACGCCAACGACATTCGCGCCAAGCAGCTTCATACGGAACACGTTGGGCATTTGACGTTGGATATCGTCCGCACCCATGTACACGTCGCAAGTCATGCCAAAACGTGCGGCGACGGTGGCAGAAGCCACGCCGTGCTGACCCGCGCCGGTCTCGGCAATCACGCGCTTTTTGCCCATGCGGCGGGCGAGCAATGCCTGACCAATGGTGTTGTTCACTTTGTGCGCGCCGGTGTGGTTCAAATCTTCACGCTTCAGCCAGATTTGCGCGCCGCCCAAATGCTCGGACAAGCGCGCGGCATGGTAAACGGGGCTGGGACGGCCGACATAGTGTTTCAAATCATGGCGGAACTCTTCCCAAAATGAAGGATCTTCTTTCGCTGCTTTATAGGCTTCTGCCAATTCTTGCAAAGCAGGAATCAGGGTTTCGGAAACGTACAGGCCGCCGTGTTCGCCGAAAAAGCCGTTCTCGTCGGGAGCGTGATAATTTTTCATGGGATTTTTCCTTGTTCGTTTTATGGTTTCAGACGGCCTGATTCAGTACAAGGCCGTCTGAAAGTAAAATTGTCAGCAATTATAGCCGTTTTCCATTCATCTTGTCGGCAACTAATTGAATAATAATATCAGCAGACAAAATAGGAACAACAGCGTGCAGCTCGATGTTGCAACTAATGCCGTACCCAACGGCGGCGCGATATATTTTTCTTCGTTTTTGTTTCTCAGGCATAGTTTTAATGCCAACATCCCCAGCCACAGTGCCAGCAACCACCAACCCAAAAAGTTAAGCACAAGCAAAGCAATAATCAACTCATTGGTATTTATAGTGCTTATGTTCAAAAATATCCAATTAAGGCCGTTAACAGACATAATGACTGCAGATATTTGTATCACATACAAAAGCGTTCCGCCCAACAATACCTTGATGTGCCATTGTTTGGCCTTCTGCCACACCGAGACGACATTAAAAAGCCACCACAAAGCCATAAACACCATTACAGAAATTTCATAACGGTCCATCACCTTACTCCTGAAAAACAGTCAATCCAGCCATTTCAAAAAAAGCCCGATACGCCGCCGCTTTTTTCGCCAAACTCAAAGGATAGGCACGCGAAGTCGAAGGCAGGCGCGTCAGGGTCAACTCACGTCCAGCATAGTGAAACGGCACTGTTTCGCCGGTCTTCGGCATTTTCATACCGCCGCCCTGAATCTCCAACAAAACTTCAGTTGCCTTGCCGCCGGTGGTACAAAGATGGCGGCACTCGGGCATTTGCGCCAATACTGCCGCCAAATCGACGGTTTCTATCACTTTTAAAAACTTATCCGAAGCATTGCCATGTTCGCGTATTGCCTTTAATACGGTCGGACAGGATGCAATCCCCTTTTCACTCAAAAACGCTTTGATTTTATCGGCATCAAACGCCTTTTCGCCCTGCTTTTGAAAATGTGCCGCATCACCAAAAAATACCAACCCATACACACGCCACATATCGTTTTGGAAATTCGGATAATGAAACTGCATCGCGTGTTTTTCTTCTTTAGGCGGAAACGTCCCCATCATCATGACCGTTGCCTGCGGCGGCAACAAGGCTGCGAAGGGGTGGGATTCAACAATTGGCTCTTGCATAGCTGTATTCCGGTTGTTTTTCATTCAAACAAATTTTCAGACGGCCTTTACTGCCTGAATAAACGCCGCCATTTTCTCCCTGCTCTTAATCCCGCCGGAGATTTCCACGCCGCCGGACACATCCACCGCCGCCGCGCCGCTGATTTTTACCGCTTCGGCAACGTTTTCCGCAGTCAATCCGCCGGCAAGTATCCACGGTTTGCCGATATTGCCGTGCAACATGGTCCAGTCGAAACTTTGTCCCGTACCGCCGTATTCGGTCGGATGATAAGCATCAAACAGTAAAGCGCGGGCATTCGGGAATTTGGCACAGGCCGTCTGAATATCGGCAGCGGACTGTACACGCACGGCCTTCAAATACGGGCGGTCAAACAGACGGCAAAAATCATCGTCTTCATCGCCGTGAAACTGAATCACATCTATCGGCACCTGACGCAAAATCTCGCGGATGGTTTGCTCGTTTTCATTCACAAACAAGGCCACCACCGATACAAACGGCGGCAGGTTTTTCACAACCGCCTGAGCCTGTTCAATACTCACTGCCCGTTTACTCTTGGCGTAAAACACCAGCCCGATGGCATCCGCGCCCAATTCGGCCGCAGCCAGAGCGTCTTCAGGTCGGGTAATACCGCAAATTTTGGTGCGTATGGTGTTCATGGGGATTGCCTTTTTAAACAGATGGGTTGGATATTATATAAGTTTAAGGCCGTCTGAACATGAAATATCAGGTGCAAACGGCCTTAAACTTTAAAACAACCATCAGCCGATAATATTGGCGGCTGTCAGCTGCGCAGCGTCTTCATTATAGAAACGCACAAACTCTGTGCTGCTTTCAGCTCCCACTTGATATACAGAACATCATGCTGATAATTACTAAGAACTTTGTGATTATTACCCTATTTTCAAATTGCCTATTTTTTCATCACGATTAATTTATTCTTTATTATCAAATATCAAACCAAACTATCCACAATTGGATTCACACAAAATTTGGATAATGCCCGTCAATAAAAAATATTAAGGCCGTCTGAAAAGTCTTTCAGACGGCCTTTTAGCCTTTTTACTCAAACGGTTTCTTCTGCCAATAAAACTTATCCTTTTTCAGACGGCCTTGAAATATATCGTCCTGTCCCAAAGCAAACACCAACGCGCCTGACAAATCCGTTCTCAACAAAGTAATGCCGTGCGCGCGGACACGATTTTGTACGGCAACGGTCGGATGTTTGTAGGCATTGGCATAGCCGCTGGATGCCACGGCATATTGCGGCGAAACCGTATGCAGAAAGCTGCCCGACGAAGCCGTGCTGCTGCCGTGATGTCCCAATACCAACACTTGGCTATACAGCGCATTGCCGTATTTCTCAATTAAACTTGCCTCGCCCTTCACACCCAAATCACCGGTTATCAACAAGGCTTTGCCGTTTGCCACGACACGCAATACGCAGCTTCGGTCATTATCTTCCTTGCCGGAATTTTCAGACGGCCTGAGCAACTCAAAATCTACGCCGTCCCATTGCCATTTGTCTTCTTGGCAAAACTCTGCATTTGGATAAAACTCAGGTTGTCCGGCAAGCAATTTATCGGTACCGACAGCCGCCACACTTTGAAAACCGCCGTCATGGTCAATATCATGGTGCGACAAAATCAAGCTGTCCAAACGGCGCACACCCATAGCGTTCAAACTCGGCACAATACCTGTTTGCGCCACTTGCTCCGTTCCCGTATCAAACAAAAGATTACGGTTACGCGTTTGTATCAACACCGACAAGCCTTGTCCCGCATCCATCACTGTAACTCTTGCCACCCCCTCCTCCAGCTTGGCAGGACGGTAAAACACAAAACCCAATAAAACCAGAAATGCCCAAGGTTTCAAGCCCATTCCTTTAGGCAGCAATAACAGTAAAGCCGCCATCATCGCCAACACGAGCAAAGGCACGGGCGCCGCTGCAACGGCAAATTCAGGCGATACCGTAGCCAGCCATACTAAACCGCGTAAAGTATATTCCGCCAAAAATGCCGCTACCAACTGGACAAGTTCAAAGGGAAAAATCGAACCCAGCAAAGCCAACGGCGTCAACACCCAAGAAAACCAAGGAATAGCCAGCGCATTAACCAACGGACTGAGCAAAGGTAACGAAGCAAACAAATAGCCCAGTAATACCACCGACAATACAGTCGCTGCCCATTGTCCCCGTACAGCCAACCGCCAGCCCGACTCTTTCAGACGGCCTGATGAAGCCCAAATCAAAGCAGCAACCAAACCAAATGACAACCATGTTCCCACGCCCAATACGGCCAACGGGTCCAACAACAAAACAACGGCCAAAGCCTGCCACCATGCCGTCCAGCCCGAGCCGCCACTTCCGCGCCACCATGCCCACGCAAACGCAGCCAACATCAACACGCTGCGTTGCGTCGGTACGGAAAAACCGGCCAAAAGCGCATAAAACAAAGCACCGGCAACACCGCCAGCCAATATCCACACACGCGGTTTTGCCGGAATCCACGGCAAATAACGGAAAATTCGCTTAATCAACCAGGCAAACAATACCGCCACCATCGTCACATGCAAGCCCGAAATACTGACCAAGTGCGTCAGTCCCAAAGGCCGGAATGCCTGCCACAAAGGCGGCCGCAACGCCGATTGCTCGCCAATACTCAAAGCACGCATCAGCCCTATGCCGTCTGAAAACTCAGGATATTTGTCCGCTGTTCCCTGCCAACTTCGGCTTACCGCATCACGCATATTAGCCAAACCGAAACCGCCGCCTTGCCGCACGAGTTTCCTATCGCGTCCCAAAGTACCCATGCCATCGATACCATTGGCCAAAGCCCATGTTTCACGGTTCAAACCGCGCACATTCACTTCACCGATTACCGGCCTTACCCGCGCCGATACAGACCACCTGCTGCCCACCGCCCAATCGCGCCGCTGATAATCCGACAACATCAAATCAAAAGCCTGCCCACGCCCATCCCAAGCCCTTGCCGCAAACTGCACACGCCGACCATCATCACGTGGCATATCTGCCACTTCAACCGTCAAAACTTTAGCCGCCGCCCCCACAGGCCATTGATCAGCCAACACCAGCCCAGTCCGCCACACCCCAAACGCCATACCCACGCAAACAGCCAGCACCAACCAAGCCACAGCAAATCTTCGACACAACGTAAGCGCGCCAATAATTACAGCCAACCAAACCCACCAAGAAGGCACAAACGGCAACGCAAACGAAAGCACTACACCCACCACCCAAGCAGGCAACACAAACCGCCACGCCATAAACGTTTTCCCTTAAATTATGATTATTAGATATGTAATAATAAATGCTTTTAGTAGATTATGACAAATGCCAACCTGCATTAGCAGATAAAAAGAGAGATTCAAATCATTTCAAAACCGATAGACGCAAAAAAGCGCAATCCGAAACAGATTGCGCTTTTTTATAAACTGGCACGCCCACGGGGAATCGAACCCCGGTTACCGCCGTGAAAGGGCGATGTCCTAACCGCTAGACGATGGGCGCGGAGATTTTCTGTGGCGCACCCGGAGCGATTCGAACGCCCGACCCTCTGGTTCGTAGCCAGATACTCTATCCAACTGAGCTACGGGTGCATCAAGAAAGATTCGAATTATAAAGAGAGGGCTATTTACTGTCAAGCGTTTTATTTGGAAAACTTGCAGACAGCGTGTAAAATGCACATTTGCTATTGAATTTACAGAGAATAAAATGTCAGATTTCGCACGCTGGCCGCTCTTATCCGAAGCATTTTCCCGTTTGGGACGGCCTGTGGTCGTGGTGGATTTGGAGACGACCGGTGGAAATTTCTATCAAGACAGGATAACGGAAGTTGCCCTTGTTCGTTTTGAGCAAGGACGCGCCACACATTACGAGCAGTTGGTCAATCCTTGCCGCAGCATTCCCGAATTTGTTGCCAGACTGACCGGGATTCATGATGAAACGGTGAAAAACGCGCCCGTCTTTGCCGATATTGCAGCCGATTTGTTGCCGCTATTGCAAGGGGCTGTAGTTGTTGCGCACAACAGCCGCTTTGACTACACCTTCCTGCGCCACGAGTTTGCCCGTATCCATACTGACTTTGCCGCCCCCTCGCTCTGTACGGTTCAACTGTCGCGCCGCCTGTATCCTGAGTTTTACAAACACAGCCTCGACAGCATTATCGAACGCACCGGCATTCAGACGGCCAACCGCCACCGCGCCATGACCGATGTTGCCGCATTGTGTGATTATCTCGAATTAAGTCTGGCAGAAAAAAATCATCAACAATGGGACGAACACGTCCGTGTATTGATGAATCCGAAAATGTTGCCCACTTGGCTGCCTGATTCGCTCGCCCAACAGCTCTATGCCCTGCCCGACAGTTACGGCGTATTGGTTTGGTTTGACCATTTCGGCAAAGCCCAAGCTATTGAAGCACACGAACGCGCATACAGTGAAACCGCCACCCTTCTGCACAGCAAAAAACTGCCGCCGCACATCAAAGCCGCAGCCTCCATCCGTTTTATTCCGGCAGTCGGGCAGCTCCATACATTATGGCTCAAAGCCCAGACCATGCAGGAATACCAACTGATGCCGTCTGAAAAGTCCACATCGTTTTCTACCGTCCGCTTTATCGCTGACGAACACGGCAGCCTTCAAGCACGCATTGTCTTGTTAAACAGCGGCACCAGAAACTGGCGTCCATACGGTTTATTTGCCCACAAAAAAGCAGCCAAACGCGCTTTGACCCAATGGTCGCAAGAACACAGGCTCTGTCCAGATTCACTCAACATTTTGCCGACCAGCTACGCAAAGGGCGAACCCTGCCCTGTCGAGGCCGTCGGAAAATGCAATGGCAACTGCCGCCAGCCAAACGGCATCAAACATCAAAACCAACGCATTACCGAGCTTGCCGCCCTACTCCCCGTAACCGATTGGGGCAAAGCGCACGAAATTGAAATTACCGAAACCGACCCCCTGACTGGAAACAGCATTACCCTGCTCTGCGCCGGCGGCGCGTTGGCATTGCCTGATGGAAGCTGGTATTTCGACAGCAGCCTGCCTCTCGTGATTAAAAACAAATTCAGGCAAGACAAAGAAAATATCCGTTTGATTGCTTAAAACAAGGCCGTCTGAAAACCAAATTTTCAGACGGCCTATTGTGAATAACTTTCCGCTTTATTCTCAAAATAAAACTCTGCCTAAATTTTAATCAGAACTTATTTTTATAATAGCAATCAAATACTAAACCGATTTATACACAAGCTGTTCACACAATTTTCAATGAAAGCTGTGTATACCCAGCCCAACGAGTAAACCATGAACAACCCTGAAATCATCTTCTTTGACATCGACGACACCCTCTACCGCAAATACACAGATACCTTACGTCCTTCGGTCGCACAAGCCATGCGCGCATTGAAAGCCAAAGGTATTCTGACAGCGATTGCCACCGGCCGTCCGGAAGCCGCCATTCCCGCCAAAGTCAAAACCTTAATTCAAGAATGCGGTATCGACATGCTCGTTACCATCAACGGCCAATATATTTCCTTTCGCGGTGAACCCCTGCAAAGCTACCCTTTGGACATTGCCGACATCGAAACCGCCATCAACCTGCTTGAACAACACAAAATAGACTACGCCTTTGTCAACAACCAAGAAATTGCCGTTTCCTCCCATTCGCCGCGCGTTGTCGAAGGCTTATCGCATATCCTGCCCAACTTCCTGACGGACAAAGAATATTTCCGCAAACAACCTGTTTATCAAATGTTGGTCTTTGTGGATAAGGAGGAAGAAAAAATCCTGCAACCGCTGACCCAGCAACACGGCTTCAAATCCGTCCGCTGGCATGAATATGCTGTGGACCTGCTGCGCAAAGAAGGTTCAAAAGCACGGGGCATCGCCCACGCAGTGGAAAAACTGGGCATTGATATGAGCAAAGTGATGGCATTCGGCGACAGCTTTAACGACTTGGAAATGCTGTCAACCGTCGGCTTTGGCGTTGCCATGGGCAATGGCGAAGAAGCAGCCAAAGCTGCCGCACAATTCGTCTGCCCAAGTGTCGATGAAGACGGCGTATTGCGTGGCTTGCAAGAATTGGGCGTCATTTAAAACATCAAATCAAAAGGCCGTCTGAAAAAATGTTCAGACGGCCTTGTTCTATCAATAAACTTCCTGCCTACTTCGGCAATACCAAAAAGCTAATCAGCAACTCTTTAAATACGAATCCAAACACACCCAAGCCCAAAACCAAGAATAACATGGCAATGCCGAATTTGCCGGCTTTGGATTCTTTACCCAAGTTCCAAACGATAAAACCCAAAAAGATAATCAGGCCGGTGAGGAGGATTTTCATTGCCCACGAGGCGAATTCTGCTTCAGACATTATTTTTTCCTTTTATTCTTAAGATGTGTGTTTAATTGCTTTCAGACGGCCTATTAAAATTTAAGGCCGTCTGAAATTTGTTTTTAGATTATTTGTTCAAGACTTGTTTCAAATCTTCAATCAAATCGTCAACGTATTCCAAGCCGACAGACAGGCGCACCAAGCCCGAGCGGATATTGGCGGCAAGTTTTTCTTCAGGCTGCATACGGCCGTGGGTCGTTGTCCACGGATGGGTGATGGTCGAGCGCACATCGCCGAGGTTGGCAGTACGGGAGAAAAGCTCCACGCCGTCCACGATTTTCCATGCCGTTTCTTGGTCTGCAACTTCAAAACCTACAACGATACCGCCGCCATTTTGCTGTTTGCGGATAAGCTCTGCCTGCGGATGGTCGGGCAAACCGGTGTAGTACACGGCTTGGACTTGCGGCTGCTCTTTCAACCATTGCGCGATTTTCAGCGCATTGTCGTATTGTTTTTCCATACGCAGCGACAGAGTTTCCACGCCGCTTAACAGCTGCCATGCGTTAAACGGAGACATCGCCAAACCGCAAGAGTTGCAATACATGGCAACTTGCGTCATCAATTCTTCCGAACCGGCCAACACGCCTCCCATCACGCGGCCGTGACCATCAATGGCTTTGGTTGCGGAAGACACGGAAATATCCGCACCGTGTTTCAAAGGCTGCGAACCGACGGGCGACAACAGGCTGTTGTCCACCACCAAAAGCGCGCCGATGCTGTGTGCCAGTTCTGCTAATGCTTCCAAGTCGGCAACTTCGCCCAAAGGGTTGGACGGCGTTTCCAAGAAAAACAGTTTGGTATTGGGCTTGAGTGCCGCTTTCCATTCATCTACATCAACCGGCGATACATGGCTGACTTCGATGCCGAACTTGGTAACGATGTTGTTGATGAAACCGACGGTCGTGCCGAACAGGCTGCGGCTGGAAACAACGTGGTCGCCTGCTTGCAAGAAGGTAAAAAACGCCGCCTGAATTGCAGACATACCGGTCGAAGTGGCTACCGCGCGCTCTGCGCCTTCCAATGCGGCAATGCGTTTTTCAAAAGCGGCAGTAGTCGGATTGGCTGTACGGGTATAGGTAAAGCCTTTAATTTTTTTGGAAAACAAATCTGCCGCATGTTGCGCGCTTTCCCACATAAAGCTGCTGGTCAAAAACAGCGCCTGATTGTGTTCGCGATATTCGGTCTGCTCTTTGCCGCCCCGGATGGCCAGCGTTTGTGGATGAAGTTTTTTGTTCATTTATTTTCCAATCTACTGTGTATTCCAATGGACGGAACAATATTTTCCGTCTGTTTAACTTGTTAACATTTTGCGCCGATTTCTACCATCTTTCAAGCCGAAGGCCGTGTTTCGGGCCGTCTGAAAAAACAGGAAAACCGTTTTTACTGATAAAGGCGGCCATCGTGTTTCAACCAGCCGTCAGTATGCCGGCCTGACGGGTCATGGTGCGTCCAATGGATAACGCCGCCCTGCTCCGACCATTCGTATTCGCCGTAAAATGCTACTTTATCGCCTTTTTTCAAACCCTTAATCTTATCGGCAAGGTCGATATTGTGTGCCACCAAAAGCGTCTGGCCGCTGGATAGCTTCAAGATAAAGCGTTGGTGGCGCGTGCCTTTGTTGTCATCCGGCAGGGTTTTCCATACCGTGCCCTCGCCCTCAACCTGAATATCGCTTTGTTCGTTTTCAAACGCCTGTTTCAAAACCGCTTCGGCTGATTCTTTACCCGAACCGATTTGCTGCTGAACTGTATCGGCATTCTTTTTGCCCGCATTATTTTGTTTTTGAACGGCTTCTATTTTCTGCTGATTCTGCGATTGTACCGGCTGCTTGTTTTGCATTTTGTTATAGGCAAATACGACAACAAAAGCAATCAGCAATACAATGATTTTATTTTTATTCATAACAATCTCAAAAAAAATGCCCGATTCTGCATCGGGCATATCAACTATTTAGAAAGGATATTTATCACGAAAACGTGAGCCGCCATTATACACGCTTCGTAAAATTTTAAGGGAAATTTACGCCGAAGGCCGTCTGAAACTTTTCAGACGGCCTGGATACTCAACGGCGGTATTTCATTTCAGTCTTCATATCGTCCAAAATGCGTTTGACGTTGTGTTCCAACACATCCTCCACCAAGCCCGGCGCCTGCTCGTTCAGCATTTGCTGCAACTGATAAGTGAACAAGGCCATTTGTTTTTGTACGGCAATCCGAATCATGCCGTTGACCGCATCGGCCACATGGGGACGCAAACGCTTAATCAGACGCTCGGTCAAATCTTTTTCAGAAACGCAGAATACTTCCCGACGGCCAATCGCTTGCGGGTTCAATACATTGATATGGACATTAATGGCCGGTTCTTGTTCAAGGCCGTTTGAAACCGCCTCTTCAGCCGCTTCCGCATCATCATTTTCCGGTTTTTCAGTTTCTTCCACTTCAGGCACATCAAAATCTACGGCACCTGATTTCGGATTCAGTCTGACGGTGCGGGTTGATTCGATATGACGCTCTGAAGCCGCAGCCTGCAATGCCGATTGCGCGCTCAACCAGTTGTCCTGCAAAACCACCATTGCATCGGTTTCCACTGCTTCGCCCTCGTCGGCTAAAGCAGTATTGTGTTCCAGCTGCCAACGGTACAAATATTCTTCCAATACTTTTTCACGATTGTCAGCATCCAACTTATATTCTTTTTTAGGTGCGGTTTTGGGCGCAGCTTCGACAGCTTCGTCCGATTTTTTGACCAATGGTGCATGAGTCGGCGCAGTATTAAATTGTCGTGCCTGACGCAATCTTTCCAGGCGTTTTTCCCAATTCAAGTCTTCTTTCTCGAGAGCTGTGGGGTCAAGACGGTTGTTTTCCATAATAATCTCGTTTTTTCATTTTTATTGTGAACCGCATTCAAACCTAAAATCACTTGAAATACGGCCAATGGTTGGACATATCCGGCAAGCCGGCGCAAGCGTCACATTTTAATATTAATTCGCTATATAATCACTATTTTATTTAATACTCAAGGATACATCATGAGCAGCATCGAACAACGCCTCGAATATCTGGAAGAGGCCAACGACGCTTTGCGTATGCAAAACCACGTCCTCGCCACCGCACTCAAAGGCCTCATCCGCTCCCTGCCCTCCGACATGGCCAACGATGCCGTAGAATCCATCCAGCTTGCCTTTGAAGACGCGTTGGCGGAATTGAGCTATGAAGACAGTCCGCACACCGACCTCTTCCATGACGTAACCTACGCATTTTTCCGAGAAAAAGACCACTAATTTCAGCTAGTTTGTTCACAAAATTATGCTAAACTAAGATTTTATCCGTTAACATTTTATTAAGAAAGCACATATCATGAACATGAAAAAATGGCTGGCCACTGCCCTCGCTTGTTCCGCCCTTGCCCTGACTGCCTGCGGCGGTCAAAGCAACAATGCCTCTGCTCCTGCCGATAAAGTGTACCGTGTCGGCTCCAACGCCGAATTTGCCCCATTTGAATCTTTGGATTCTGCCGGCAAAGTGGAAGGTTTTGACGTTGACTTGATGAATGCCATGGCCAAAGCCGGCAACTTCAAAGTCGAATTCAAACACCAGCCATGGGAAAGCCTCTTCCCTTCTCTGAACAACGGCGACGTGGACATCGTTATGTCCGGCGTAACCATCACTGACGACCGCAAACAAAGCATGCTCTTCAGCGATCCATACTTTGAAATCACCCAAGTTGTCCTCGTTCCAAAAGGCAAAAAAGTGGCTTCTTCCGAAGACCTGAAAAACATGGCCAAAGTCGGCGTGGTAACCGGCTACACCGGCGACTTCTCCGTTTCCAAACTCTTGGGCAACGACAATCCGAAAATCGCCCGCTTTGAAAGCGTTCCCCTGATTATCAAAGAATTGGAAAACGGCGGTTTGGATTCCGTAGTCAGCGACAGCGCGGTTATTGCCAACTATGTGAAAAACAACCCGACAAAAGGCTTGGATTTCATTTCCCTGCCTGACTTCACCATCGAAAACTACGGTATCGCTGCACGCAAAGGCGACGAAGCCACCATCAAAATGTTGAACGATGCGCTGAAAAAAGTACGCGAAAGTGGCGAATACGACAAAATTTACGCCAAATACTTTGCTAAAGAAGGCGAAAAAACCGAAGCAGCCAAATAATCTGGTTTGACTTCCTAAACTAAAGGCCGTCTGAAAACTTTTCAGACGGCCTTTAATCTGGTTAACGCCATTAAACGCAAGCGTCCCCTATAATCCGCTCGTTTTATACTTCAAATGAAAGACACGCCTTGATCAAACCCGTTATCCTCAGCCTCGCTGCCGTAACCGCTTTGGCCGCCTGCTCCGCTTCTGAAAAACAAGAATCTCCTAACCTCGGCGCAGCCAATCCGGCTTCTGAATTCTGCGTCAAACAAGGCGGCAAATCCGAAATCAAAAAAGACAAAGACGGCAATGAATACGGCGTGTGCCACTTGCCTGACGGTACCGTTGTCGAAGAATGGGAATATTTCCGTCAGCACAACAAATAATTGCTTAATCATAGAAAAGGCCGTCTGAACCCAAGTTTCAAACGGCCTTTTCTTTTAAACAGCAATTATTTTACTTCCAATTTGGTCACGCCGCCCATATACGGTTGCAACGCAGCAGGAACATTAATGCTGCCATCGGCATTTTGATGGTTTTCCAATACCGCCACCAAAGTACGGCCGACAGCCAAGCCTGAGCCGTTCAAAGTATGTACCAAACGGTTTTTACCGTTTTCATCTTTGAAACGCGCCTTCATACGGCGTGCTTGGAAATCTTCGCAGTTGGAGCAGCTGGAAATCTCACGATAAGTATTTTGCGCAGGAACCCAAACTTCCAAGTCGTAGGTTTTGGTTGCGCCAAAACCCATATCGCCGGTACACAAAGTAATCACGCGGTATGGCAGTTCCAACGCTTTTAAAATATTTTCAGCGTGGCCGACCATTTCTTCCAGCGCTTCGTATGATTTTTCCGGATGAACGATTTGCACCATTTCCACTTTGTCGAATTGGTGTTGGCGAATCAAACCGCGCACGTCTTTGCCGTATGCGCCCGCTTCGGAACGGAAACATGGGGAATGCGCAGTCAATTTCAACGGCAAATCGCTGCCGGCCACGATGCTGTCGGCAACGGTATTGGTCAGCGTTACTTCGGCGGTCGGAATCAGATATTGCGTTTTTTTGCTCTCGTCACCGCCGCGGGTAACATGGAACAAATCTTCTGCAAATTTAGGCAGTTGGCCCGTGCCCTGCAAAGTGGTGTCATCCACGATATAAGGCGTGTAATGCTCGGTATAGCCGTGTTTCAGCGTGTGCGTGTCCAGCATGAACTGAGCCAAAGCGCGATGCAGACGGGCGATTTGGCCTTTCATCACGGTAAAGCGCGCGCCGGAAAGTTTCGCACCGCCTTCGAAATCTAAGCCCAAAGACTCGCCCAAATCAACATGGTCTTTGATTTCAAAGTCAAATTCTCGCGGCGTGCCAACTTTGCGGACCTCAACGTTTTCAGTTTCGTCTTTACCGACAGGCACACTTTCGTGCGGCAGGTTCGGAATGCTCAGCAGCCAAGCATCCAATTCTTTCTGAACGGCATCCAAATCAGCGGCAGCCTGCTCCAAATCCGCCTTGATTTGGGCAACCTGATCCATCGCAGCTTGAGCTTCTTCGTGTTTGCCTTGGCCTTTCAACGCACCGATCTGTTTGGAAATACTGTTGCGCGAAGCCTGCAACTCTTCTGTTTTCACTTGAACGGCTTTACGTTGCTCTTCCAAAGCATTAAAACGCGCGGTATCAAACTCGTAACCGCGGGCGGCCAAACGTTCGGCAACTGCGGCGGTATTGCTGCGGAGCAATTGGATGTCTAACATTGTTTTCTCTCGTTAAGATTCAGAATGGCATTATTGTAAACCAATTTAAAGATATTTTCACAGCGACAGGCCGTCTGAAAACAAAAAACGCCCCTGCAAAAGCAGGGGCGTTTTTTAAGAATTTTGGCACGCCCACGGGGATTCGAACCCCGGTTGCCGCCGTGAAAGGGCAGTGTCCTAGGCCTCTAGACGATGGGCGCGTAACCGAAGCGCGAACTATACAGAAAGCCTTTTCTTCTGTCAACGCCTTTACTGCATTTTTAAAGATACTGCCGATTTCCGTATGTTATTTTCCCTGTATAATGCCGGTTTTAATAAAAAGGAAAACTCGCCATGTGGTTTAAGCAAATCAGTTTTTATCCGCTCAACAAAGACAAGTTGCCCAAATTAGAAGTCCTTGCCGACAAATTGGCACAATCCGAATTTGCCCATTGTCAGGGTTTGGACTGGTTTAGCGAAGGCTTTGCCACTCCGGTTTCCTTTTCGCCAGAGCTGGTTTTCCCTGCCGATTACACTTGGCGCGTTGCCCTGAAAAAAGAAGAAAAAGTCCTGCCTGCCGGCGTGATCCGCGATATTTTGGATGAAAAGGTTTTGGAAATCCAAAACAACGAAGCGCGCAATGTCGGCCGCAAGGAAAAACAAGAGCTGAAAGAACAGATTACTGACGACCTGCTGCCCCGTGCCTTTACGCGCAGCAGCCGCACACAGGCGATTTTCGACACGCGCCACGGGTATCTTTTGGTCAACAATGCCGCATCTGCCAAAGCGGAAAATATCCTGACCAAACTGCGCGAAGCCTTGGGCGGTTTGGAAGCAGCCCTGCCCAACACCAAACAATCGCCCTCCTCCCTGATGACCAGCTGGCTGCTGCAAGGCCATTGCGAAGGCGGTTTTGAATTGGACAGCGACTGCGAACTCAAAGGCGTAGGCGATGTTGTCCCGGTCGTCAAAGTTTCCAAACAAGACCTGACCGCCGATGAAGTGGTACAACACGTCAAAAATGGCAAAACCGTTACCCAGCTGGGCTTGGTATGGCGCGAACAGATCGCGTTTATCCTTACCCAAGACTTTACACTCAAACGCATCCAGTATCTGGACGTTTTGCAAGAAGAAGCCGAAAGCAACGGCGACGATGCCGCCAGCCTCGCCTTTGCCTCGCAAATCCTGATGACCGAAGCCATCAGCACCATGTTGGAAGAACTGGTTTCTTATTTAGGCGGCTGGCAAGAGTAATTTTTCAGACGGCCTTTTGATTGGGAAATATCAAAGGCCGTCTGAAATATAATACGCATTGTTTCCGCCTGTTGGGCGCGCTCTTCAGGCGTGGCAAGGCTGTCCACACGGGCAAAGTGTGTAAGCTTCTGCACTTCGTCCACACCTTTGACCAGCTCGGCGACGGTGCTGTTGCAGCGTTCCGTGAGCAGCTCGCGCCAGTCGGGCACAAAACGCACGATGTCGGCCAAAAGCGTGGCGGCCACCGCATCGGGCAGCAAATCCAATTCGTTCAACATACGCGCCGCCCCCAAAAGGTGCGCCAAAAGCGGATCGCCCGCAGGCGTGGCCGCATCGGCAGGATAATGCGTCTCGGCCAGCGACAAGGCCGTCTGAAGCAGCTTTTGCGCAGGTTCGGGCAAACCGGCGGTGTGCGCGTCAAACCACGCGCGGGATTCTTGCAGCGGTGCGGCGGGGATTTCCGGTGTTTGTCGTGTGTTGCTCATGGCATGCCGTTTCTCCGTTTGTTTTGTTTCGACATAGCGGCTGTATTGTAGCAGCTTGCCCGTATTTTGCGACAAAGCATGTTTCAGACGGCCTGGGCTACCCAACTTGCAATAACATATAAACATCAAAATAAAACAAACAATTAGCGTGTAAATGTGCTTGCAGTGAAAAAATATTGGGAATAATATCAAAGCAAGTAATAATTTTTATCAAGAAGGAGATGAGTGTGAAATTTTTAGCTGCTTTGCTGTGGCCGGCCATGTTGCTGCCCATTTTGTCTCATGCTGATAGCGGCATTCAGACGGTCTCTGTTTCTCAAGCATATGCGGATGACGCAACGGGCTGCGAGCAGCTTTATCCTGTAAATAGCTTCGAGAGTTTGTTCAGGCAGATGGCAGGCACGGTGCATAGTGCCTGTTTGCTTGATATGCCGCCTGAAGATTTAGCGAAAAAGTGGCAGATTCCCGTGTACCGGCGCTATCTTCGGCTTTCCGGCCGTTTGCGGCCTGACGGAGAAAAACAGGCGGTACTCAGATGGAAAGACAAGGCAGAGCGGCAGAAATGGCTCAAACACAGGCGGCGTAAGCTAAAACGGCCGACCGACGGCTTTACGGTAGTGCATCAGACCGACTACGACGGCAGTACTTTTTTAGAAATCGAAGCAACGCCTGATTATATAAAACGATACCGTTCATTGTTTCCTGACGACCGTTATCCTGATGATTTGCCGAAACCCTATGTTTCATCTCATATCCTAAGCCCGGTCAGCGTATGCTTTAACAATGGAACAGAACAAGTTTTTCCTAGGTATACGGTAGTAAAACAAGTAGCAGTAGATGAAAACAACCATTTGATTGGGAGTGATAGACATTTGGTTATAAGGGAGGAGAAAGGTGCAGGAATATTATTTCAGCATCCAACAGACAAATGCATTAATGATATTTCCAGCATCTTTCTTATCAGATAGTCGATAGTATTTAATTTTAAAGGTATATGGTATGGCTACAACAGCACAAATCCGGCAGCATTTTTTAAAATTAGGGATGCCTGTTTCGGAAGTTAATCAGATTATTCGGGATTCAATTTTACTGGGGCAAACCCATAACTTTATCAATCAATGGGGGTTAGGGAGTATTCAAGCAATACACTAAATATTCCGGCATATTTTTCCAAAGCAAACTAATTGGCAGTAAAGAAAATAGAAGTATTGTATTCGGTACGGCAGACAAAAGATATCTGACTGCTTCTGATTGGGCTCATGAGTTAGGACATGGTTTGTTGAAAACAATTTCCAAGCTTGATCTTGATATTGATGGAAATCGCAATATAACAGCGAATGAATATGCACGAAGATTTGTTTATGAAGAAGGAAAAGCCGAATACAACCGTTTTCAGTTTGATTTGCGGAACAACCCAAAAGAAACCAAATACGGCTCAAATACAGAAGCAATCAAGGCAATGAACCAGCAACAGGCTGTTGATTATTTTGCCCATAAGATGAAAACCCAAAACCCCAGCGGACAGCCCGGCCATACTTATTGGACATTGGCGAAATCTGTATTCCTTGAGCAAACCAATCCAAACCTGCTAAACGGTAAAACTCCGGCCGAAAAGCAAAAAATTCTGTAATCAGGAATGGATGAAGCAGCGCCTGACCATCCCAACAGACTGTTTGGCGTAGGTGACGAGCGGGTTCGCTTTCAGAAAACCGATCCAAATATGCCGCTTAGTCTGATGCCGATGATGGCGCGTGGAAATCCTACGCTGATGGTGGTATTTGTACCTGCCAACAGCCGTTTGGCAGACGGTACGGTAACGACGATAGAAGTATCAGAAAGGATGTCATGATGTTGGGCGCAGTCATCGGCGATATTGCCGGATCACGATTTGAGTTTGACAACTACCGTCACACCGATTTTGACATTTTCAGCCCCGACAGCGACTTTACAGATGACACGATTTGCACTGCTGCCATTGCCGATTGGGTTTTACAAGGCTGCAACGATAATTTAGCCTCTATTTTACAAGGCTGGTGTAGGGCATATCCCTGTCCAAAAGGCGCATATGGCGGCCGCTTCTCACAATGGATAGAATGGAAAGATCCTACACCTTATAATAGCTGGGGCAATGGCTCGGCCATGCGTGTTTCTGCCGTTGGTTGGGCATTTGCCACATTGGAAGAAACCCTGCATTTTGCTGAGCAATCCGCCATCGTAACGCACAACCACCCGGAAGGCATTAAAGGCGCGCAAGCCGTAGCTGCCGCCATCTTTTGGGCGCGTACCGGTATGGGCAAAGCGCAAATCAAAGAAAACATTACACGGCAATTCGGCTACGACTTGAGCCAAAGTTGCGACCAAATCCGCCCGCATTATCATTTCAACGAAAGCTGTCAGGAAACCGTACCTCAAGCGATTACCGCCTTTCTTGAAAGCGATGATTTTGAACACGCCATCCGACTGGCAGTTTCCCTAGGCGGAGACAGCGATACCTTGGCGGCCATTACCGGCAGTATTGCTGAAGCCTACTACGGGATCCCTACGGCCATGCGCGAACACGCTTTAGCCATATTGCCACGCCGTATTGCTGAAACCCTGCTGACTTTTGAATCCCAATATCAGGCCGTCTGAAACTGCCTGCAAAAAGGAATATAAATGATGAAATACCTCGCCCTACTCCCTATCGCCTTAATGCTGGGTACGCCTGCCATTGCCGAAACCATCAATCCTTATCAGGAAAAAGGTTGCGCTTATGCTGGCGATGTCGGTAAAGACGGCAAACCATCCGGCAAAGGCACATGGAAATGCCAAGACGGCCGCAGCTATGTCGGAGCCTTTAAAGACGGCAAATTTGACGGCAAAGGCATATATACCGTTTCCAGCAACAGCGAAACCTTTATCGAACCTTTCTCCTCCAACAGCGCCAAATTACGCAATATGACGCTGGAGGGCGTGTTCAAAAAAGGCAGGGCGCACGGAAACTTTACTGCCTCTCAAAACGGCACACCCGTCTTCATCATGAAATGCGAAGACGGTATGATTAAAGAAGTCAAACTGGCTAAGAAATCTGCTTCCAAAACTAAATAAACAACCTTTCAGACGGCCTTATCCAGCTTTTAGGCTGTCTGAAACATCAATTGACAAGCCTGTCTAAAGGCTGTCGTGTTGATTTCAAAGAATTTCCAAACAACCCTTACCCCAGGACAACCACCATGAGCATTAAATCCGACAAATGGATACGCCGCATGGCCGAAGAACACGGCATGATTGAGCCGTTCGAGCCCAACCAAATCAAAGAGGCCAACGGCCAACGCATCATTTCCTACGGCACATCCAGCTACGGCTACGACATCCGCTGTGCCAATGAATTTAAAATCTTCACCAATATCAACAGCACCATCGTCGACCCGAAAAACTTCGACCCGAAAAACTTCGTTACAGTCGAAGACGACTGCTGCATCATTCCGCCCAACTCCTTTGCTTTGGCGCGCACAGTCGAATATTTCCGCATCCCGCGCAACGTCCTAACCGTCTGCTTGGGCAAATCCACCTATGCTCGCTGCGGCATTATCGTCAACGTTACCCCGTTCGAGCCTGAATGGGAAGGCTACGTTACGCTTGAGTTTTCCAACACCACCCCCCTGCCTGCCAAAATCTATGCCGGCGAAGGCGTGGCCCAAGTCTTGTTCTTTGAAAGCGATGAAGTCTGCGAAACTTCATACAAAGATCGCAACGGCAAATACATGGGACAAACAGGTGTTACCCTGCCCAAGACCTAATATACAAAATAACAAAAGGCCGTCTGAAGTTTCAGACGGCCTTTTATCATTTTATCTAGAAACGGCGTTTCAACTTACAAGCCTGCAAGATATGAACGGCGAGTTCTTCCACAGATTTATCGGTTGTATTGGTAAACGGCACACCGTGGCGTTTGAACATATTCTGCGCATCGGCAATCTCGCTGCGGCAAGTATCGATTTTGGCATAAGTCGAATTAGGACGGCGCTCCTGACGGATTGCCTGCAAGCGTTCAGGCTGAATGGTCAAGCCGAACAGCTTGTCTTTATAAGGTTTGACCATACGCGGCAAATCGGTCGATTCCAAATCATCGGGAATCAATGGATAGTTTGCGGCGCGGATACCGTATTGCAGGGCCAGATAGAGACAGGTCGGCGTTTTGCCCGAACGGGACACGCCCATCAAAATCACATCCGCTTCCTGCAGGTTTTTATCGCTGACGCCGTCATCATGATTCAGTGAAAAATTGACCGCCTCCATACGCGCATCATAGCGTTGGGTATTGCCGATACTGTGGTGCCCCTGCCGGGCGGCAACCGCCTCCGTATTGAGTTCCTTTTCCAAAAGACCGAGAAAGGTTTCAAAGAAATTAATATGGAACGCATTGGCTTTCTTGATGATTTCACGGATTTCGTCATTGACCACACTGACAAAAGCAATCGGGCGCACGCCGAATTTTTCAGCTGACTGGTTGACTTTGTCTACAACAGCACGCGCTTTTTCAGGCGTATCGATAAACGGATAGGTATGGCGTTTGAACTCAACATTGCCAAATTGGTTCAGCAAGGCTTCACCGATATTTTCAGCGGTCAGGCCGGTTCGGTCGGAAATATAGAAGACTTGGCGTGGATCAGTCATAATGAATCCTCTTGAGGGTAACGTTTCAGACGGCAATCATAGCAGTTACAGCCTTTGCAATAAAGCGATTCCCGACAGATTACACAGGATTACAACAAATTTGAACAATTTTTAAATTGGCACAAAATTTTATTTTTTGCTATTTTGTAGAATTTTATTCTAAAATCGCAAAATAAATCTTGTTTATCAAATTTATTAACTTATTTTGTTTTCCATATTTAACAAGAAGATAACACGTAAAAACATGAATCTGATATTCACATTTCAGAAGGCTACACGCCTGAAAAGCACAATATCACAGACGAATTTGTGATTTTTAAAAAGATAAAACACATGACAGCCATCAAACGAATGGCTACAATAAGCAGGCGGATTTGTTTCTTTTTTAACATTTTTTGGATTGGATTGGACACACAAATGGCCGAAAACTACGTTATTTGGTTTGAAAACCTGCGTATGACTGACGTTGAGCGAGTGGGCGGTAAAAATGCCTCTTTGGGCGAAATGATCAGCCAACTGACTGAAAAAGGCGTGCGCGTTCCCGGCGGTTTTGCAACCACAGCCGAAGCTTATCGTGCTTTCCTGGCTCACAATGGTCTGAGCGAGCGTATTTCCGAAGCCCTGAAACAACTGGATGTTGAAGACGTTGCCGAGTTGGCGCGCGTGGGTAAAGAAATCCGTCAATGGATTTTGGATACTCCGTTCCCTGAGCAGCTGGATGCTGAAATCGAAACAGCTTGGAACAAAATGGTTGCCGATGCCGGCGGTGCGGACATTTCCGTTGCCGTACGTTCTTCCGCAACAGCAGAAGACTTGCCGGATGCTTCTTTTGCCGGCCAACAAGAAACCTTCCTGAACATCAACGGCTTGGATAACGTTAAAGAAGCCATGCACCATGTATTCGCTTCCCTGTATAACGACCGTGCCATTTCTTACCGTGTCCACAAAGGCTTCGAACACGATATCGTTGCCCTTTCTGCCGGCGTACAACGCATGGTGCGCTCTGACAGCGGTGCCTCCGGTGTGATGTTCACTATCGATACCGAATCCGGTTACGACCAAGTCGTTTTCGTTACCTCTTCTTACGGTCTGGGCGAAAACGTCGTACAAGGCGCAGTAAACCCTGACGAATTCTATGTATTCAAACCTACTTTGAAAGCAGGCAAACCGGCTATCCTGCGCAAAACCATGGGTTCGAAACAAATCAAAATGATCTTTACCGACAAAGCCGAAGCCGGTAAATCTGTAACCAACGTCGATGTACCTGAAGAAGACCGTCAACGCTTCTCCATTACCGACGCCGAAGTTACCGAGTTGGCTCATTACGCGCTGACCATCGAAAAACACTACGGCCGCCCAATGGACATCGAATGGGGCCGCGACGGTTTGGACGGCAAACTCTACATCCTGCAAGCCCGTCCTGAGACTGTAAAATCCCAAGAAGACAGCAGTCGCAACCTGCGCCGCTTCTCCATCAACGGCGAAAAAGTTGTCTTGTGCGAAGGCCGTGCCATCGGTCAAAAAGTCGGCCAAGGCAAAGTACGCCTGGTGAAAGATGCTTCCGAGATGGATTCCGTTGAAGCAGGCGACGTACTCGTTACCGACATGACCGACCCGGATTGGGAACCGGTGATGAAACGTGCTTCCGCCATCGTGACCAACCGCGGCGGCCGTACCTGCCACGCAGCGATTATCGCGCGTGAATTGGGTATTCCGGCTGTTGTAGGTTGTGGCGACGCTACCGATCTGCTGTCTGAAGGCCAAGAAGTTACCGTATCTTGTGCCGAAGGCGATACCGGCTTCATCTACTCCGGCCTGCTGGACGTACAAATTACTGATGTTGCTTTGGACAACATGCCTAAAGCGCCTGTCAAAGTAATGATGAACGTTGGTAACCCTGAATTGGCATTCAGCTTCGCCAACCTGCCTAGCGAAGGTATCGGCTTGGCGCGTATGGAATTCATTATCAACCGTCAAATCGGCATCCACCCTAAAGCCTTGTTGGAATTTGACAAACAAGACGACGAGTTGAAAGCTGAAATTACCCGCCGCATCGCCGGCTACGCTTCTCCTGTTGACTTCTATGTCGATAAAATCGCGGAAGGTGTGGCAACTTTGGCTGCTTCGGTTTATCCACGCAAAACCATCGTCCGTATGTCTGACTTCAAATCCAACGAGTACGCTAACTTGGTGGGTGGCAGCATCTACGAACCGCACGAAGAAAACCCAATGTTGGGCTTCCGTGGCGCAGCGCGTTATGTAGCCGATAACTTCAAAGACTGCTTCGCACTCGAGTGCAAAGCCTTGAAACGCGTTCGCGATGAAATGGGTTTGACCAACGTCGAAATCATGATTCCGTTCGTTCGTACTTTGGGTGAAGCAGAAGCTGTGGTTAAAGCCCTGAAAGAAAATGGTTTGGAACGCGGCAAAAACGGCCTGCGCCTGATCATGATGTGTGAGTTGCCAAGCAACGCTGTATTGGCAGAACAATTCCTGCAATACTTCGACGGCTTCTCCATCGGCTCTAATGACATGACCCAGCTGACCCTCGGCCTCGACCGTGACAGCGGTTTGGTATCTGACTCCTTCGACGAGCGCAACCCTGCCGTTAAAGTGATGTTGCACTTGGCAATCTCTGCTTGCCGCAAACAAAATAAATACGTCGGTATTTGCGGTCAAGGCCCATCAGACCATCCGGACTTTGCCAAATGGCTGGTTGAAGAAGGTATCGAGAGCGTATCGCTCAACCCTGATACCGTCATTGAAACCTGGCTGTATCTGGCTAACGAATTGAACAAATAAGTTCGATGAGACAAAAATCCCCTGCCCGTTTATCCCGGCAGGGGATTTTTATTGCCTTATTCAATGCCGTCTGAAAAAACTTTCACTTTCTTTTACCTTATCAAAAAAAATCCTTTATCATCAAAATGATAAAAAAATATGCCGCTATATCCACAAATTTTCAATGTTAATATACTACCTTTCTACATTTTACCCCATGCCTTTTGAGTGAACCTTTTTTCACTCTTCCTATCTATCATACGCAGCATAACGATACATTTTGAAATATCCCATGAATACAAACTTTATTTCCACCTTTCAGACGGCCTTAAAACATCTGGCACTTATCAGCACCATTGCCGTCTTAGCAGCCTGCGCCGGCAACAATACCTCTTCCAACCGCGCCATACCTGACGGCTACTACAAAGTCCGCCCTGGCGATACCCTGACCCAAATTGCCAAACGCTACGGACAAAATGTCAACACACTGGTTGCATGGAATAACCTTCCCAACGCCTCACAAATCGAAGTCGGTCAAGTATTGCGCGTCCGCCGTCATGTTGCCCCACGCAGCACGGCACCGCAGCAACGCCAAACCACTACCGTTACCCCGATCAACCGATTGAACCTGCAATGGCCGACCGATAACGCCTCATTCTCCATTATCCAACGCTACAACGGCACCACCAGCAAAGGAATAGATATTGCAGGCACACAAGGCCAACAAATCCGTTCCGCCGCAGCCGGTACCGTCATCTACGTTGGCGAAGAAGTCCGCGGCTACGGCAAGCTGATTTTAATCAGCCACAACGACTACACCATTACCGCCTATGCCCACAACGATACGCTTTTGGTACAAAAAGATCAAAAAGTCCAAGCAGGTCAAGTTATCGCCACCATGGGCAGCAGCGATACAGACAGCGTCAAGCTTCATTTTGAAGTTCGTCTAAACGGCAAAGCAGTCGATCCCCTGCCTTATTTGACCAGAACAAATTAATGCCCCAATCAAAAGGCCGTCTGAATAGCAGTATTTCAGACGGCCTTTTGATTATCTTGCTATAACAGCTATTTCAACAAAATCTTTTCCTATTTAACTTATGTTGATTGAGTGTAAATGCCGTTATACAATAACAACTCTTTTTAACATTCCATTTCAGGTACCCTACTATGTCTCCTAACCGTATCCTTGCAACCGCATTCTTGTTTGCATCTGCATTTGCCAGCGCAGATGTCCATATTGATGAAAGCATTCCTTACCGCGATAAAGAAGAAATTGATACCCGTATTGTTTCCGAGTGTTTAGAAGTGGGCAGCATCATGTCCAAATCTTTGCAAGAAACTGCAGCCAAAAGTGATGTAACGGTTGTCCGTGATGGTAAAAAACAAGGCACATACGCAGATATCGCCATTACTTCCGCCATGAGCGCAGGCAATGCCTTTATCGGTCACGCCAAAGGTATGGCTGTTTCAGCCACTTTGTATGTTGACGGCAAACAAGTTGGCAAAAAAACCTTTACCCGCAATTCTTCCGGCGGTATGTTTGGCGCTTATAAAAGCTCTTGTGCCGTCTTGAACCGTACTTCCAAAGTATTGGGTTCTGACATTGCCCAATGGGTTGTCCGTGAACAAAAAAACGCTCAAGATAAATAATTTATCGAACTAAAAAGGCCGTCTGAAAGTATTTTCAGACGGCCTTTTTTCATGCCTTCATTAACAACATCGTCCGCCGTTGCTGCCGCAACGGCGTTTGCGGCAGTAGTCTTGGAATTGCAGCTCGGTCATGACCGGCGCATTGGGATTATGTTTGCGCTGGCGGGCAACGTAGTTTTCATAATCTGGGACACCGGCCATCAAGTTTGCTGTCAACTTGATGGTTTTCCACCAAGATGCGAGCTTATGCTTCATGCTGAGCCTCCGGCTGTTTACCGTCGCGGTACACTGCTGGAATTTCTTTAGCAGTTGGCCAACCGACTTTACGGGCTTTCATGGCGGTACGGAAACCGTACACGGCGACAATCACGACAACTGCCAGGAACAAAGCGGTCAGACCGGCATTGATTTGGTCGTTGAAGATGATTTGTGACATTTCGCCAATGTCTTTAGCTGGGGCAAGGACTTCGCCTGAGGCCAAGGCATCGCGGTATTTGCCTGCATGAGCTAAGAAGCTGACGCGTGGGTCGCTGTGGAACAGTTTTTGCAAACCGGCATAGCAGGTTACGAACAATACGCCGACAGCAGGAACCAAGGTTACCCAAACATAGCGGTCGCGTTTCATTTTCACCAATACAACGGTACACATAATCAACGCTACGCCTGCAAGCATTTGGTTGGCGATACCAAACAACGGCCAGAGCGAGTTAATACCGCCCAGAGGGTCGGTTACGCCGGTATAGAGGAAGTAACCCCACAATGCCACGGCAAAGAATGTGGCAACCAAGTTGGCAGGGATAGAGTCTGTGTTACCGAATGGTTTGTAGAAGATACTGCCCAAGTCTTGAATCATGAAACGAGCAACGCGTGTACCGGCGTCAACCGCGGTCAAGATGAACAAGGCTTCAAACAGCAAAGCAAAGTGATACCAGAACGCCATCATGGCTTCACCCGGAATCAGACGGCTCATGATGTGTGCCATACCGACTGCAAGGGTTGGCGCACCGCCTGCACGGGACAGAATGGTGTTTTCGCCCACTTCTTTAGCAGTATGCAACAGAGTTGCGGCATCAACAGAGAAATTCAGTTTAGTGGTGATGACTTCGGCAGCTGTATTGGCATCTGTACCAATCAGCGCGGCCGGGCTGTTCATCGCGAAGTACACTCCTGGATCAAGCGAAGCGGCGGCAGCCAGCGCCATAATGGCCACAAAGCTTTCCATAATCATGCCACCGTAACCGATCATGCGGACGTGGGTTTCGTTTTCCACCATTTTTGGCGTGGTACCTGAAGAAATCAACGCATGGAAGCCTGAAACCGCACCACAAGCGATGGTAATGAACAAGAATGGGAACAATGCACCGGAGAATACCGGGCCTGAACCATCGATAAAGTGGGTAACTGCAGGCATTTGCAGAGTCGGGTTAACAATAACGATACCCAAAGCCAAAGCTGCAATCGTACCAATTTTCAGGAAGGTAGACAGATAGTCGCGCGGAGTCAGCAAGAGCCAAACCGGCAATACGGAAGCCACGAAACCGTAAATCATAATCGCCCAAGTCAGCTGAATGCCGTCAAGGTCAAACCAGTGACCAAAGGAGCTGTGGGCAACATCTTCACCGTAAATCACGGCCAACATCAGCAAAATAAAGCCGACGATGGAAATCTCGCCAATTTTGCCCGGACGGATATAACGGGTGTAAATACCCATAAACAGAGCAATCGGCATAGTCGCTGCGATGGTGAATGTACCCCAAGGGCTGTGAACCAATGCTTTCACCACAATCAGCGCCAACACCGCCATAATGATGACCATAATCATCAAAATACCGATGGATGCAATCACGCCGGGAACAGTACCAAGTTCTTGTTTCACGATATCGCCCAAAGACTTACCGTCACGGCGCATGGAGACGAACAAGACCATCATATCCTGTACGGCACCGGCAAACACCACGCCGAAGATAATCCACAAAGTACCGGGCAGATAACCCATTTGCGCTGCCAATACAGGACCGACCAAAGGACCTGCGCCGGCAATCGCGGCAAAGTGGTGGCCGAACAGTACGCCTTTATGTGTGGGCACATAGTCCAAGCCGTCATTGTGGCGTTCTGCCGGAGTCAGACGGTTAGGATCAAGCTGCATCACACGGTTGGCAATGTAAAGACTGTAAAAACGGTAGGCAATACAGTATACCGAAATGGCGGCCGTAACCATCCAAATCGCACTGACCTGCTCGCCGCGACTGAGGGCCAAAGTGGTAAAGGAGGCCAGGCCGACCAAAACCACAATGCCCCAAATCAAAAATGATTTGAGCGATTTCATTGATTTATCCTTAAAACGTGATACACGAAAGCTTGTTTTAGCGACAAACTGCCTTCATGCTCTTTAGAAAGACCAATCATTTTAGTCTTCATAGATTTTATGAGTGAAATGTCATTTCAACCCGAATTCGACAAAAAACAAAATGATTAGTTCGCCCGTAAGGTTAACACAAACAGACAATATACCCTTCATTTTTTACTTCAAATCCAAATATTCCTTAACATATAACAAACGCAAGGCCGTCTGAAAACCCAAAAATTCAGTTTTCAGACGGCCTGACAAACGGTCAATGCTATAATCCGACATTCCCATTTCTTCTATATTGCCATACCATGCAAAACAACGATTCCGAAACCATGCGCCTCTCCAAACGCATGGCGCAATTGGGCTTATGCTCGCGCCGCGAGGCAGACGGCTACATCGAGCAAGGCTGGGTCAAAGTCAACGGCCAAACCGCCGTACTCGGTCAAAAAGTCACCGAGCGCGACCGCATCGACCTCAACAAACAAGCCCATGAAAAACAAGCAGCGCGCGTAACCATCCTGCTAAATAAGCCCGTCGGCTACGTCAGCGCGCAGGCAGAAAAAGGCTATAAATCCGCCGCCGAACTCATCACAGCCGACAACCATTGGGAAGGCGATGACAGCCGTATCCCTTTCAGTGAAAAGCACAAATTCGGCTTGGCCCCTGCCGGCCGCCTGGATATCGACTCTGTCGGATTATTGGTACTCACCCAGGACGGCCGCATTGCCAAGCAACTGATTGGCGAAAACAGCAGCAGCGAAAAAGAATACCTCGTCCGCGTCCGCGGCAAACTGGACGACAAAGGCCTCGCCCTGCTCAACCATGGCTTGAGTTTGGACGGCGAAAAGTTGCGCCCCGCCAAAGTCGAATGGCAAAACGAAGACCAGTTGCGCTTTATTTTGCGACAAGGCAAAAAACGCCAAATCCGCCGCATGTGCGAACTGGTCGGCCTGCGCGTCATCGGTTTGAAACGCATCCGCATGGGCAAAGTCAAACTCGGCCGACTGCCGCCGGGCAAATGGCGTTATTTACGCACTGACGAATCGTTTTAATTGCAGATAACAAACAGGCCGTCTGAAAACATATTTCAGACGGCCTGATCTTTTACTGATTACTCAATATACGTAAACTTCGCACGTTTGATATTGCAGAGGATTTCGTACGGAATCATACCGGCAACTTCGGAAACTTCATTGATATTAATCACATCGCCCCAAAGCTCGACTTCCGCGCCCAAGCCCTCTTTCGAGGCTTCAAGTTCGACCGTAATCATATCCATAGACACCCTGCCGATAATACGGCTGCGTTTGCCATCGATGGCAACTGGAGAATTAGTGGAAGCGCGACGCGGATAACCGTCGGCATAGCCGCAGGCAATCAAACCGACACGGGTGGATTTGCTGGTGTAGAACGTTGCGCCGTAACCAATCGGAGAATGCGGCTGCAACACGCGTTCGCCGAAAACGCGGGAAGTCAGACGCATAACAGGTTTCAAACGCTCATCCACGCCGCCGAAAGGCGAAATGCCATACAAGACCAGACCGGCACGACCCCAATCGCGGCGCGCTTCAGGCACGTTCAAAATCGCGGCGGAATTGGCCAAGCTCTCTTCGCCTTCCAAACCCTCACACGCCAAATCAAACGCTTCAAGCTGCATTTCGGTCATGCCGTTTTCCGGCTCGTCCGCGCAGGAAAAATGGCTGAATTTCACAATATTTTCAACCGATTCGGATTGTTTCAATGCCGTATAGGCGGCTGCATAGTTATGCGGAAAGAAACCGGCACGATGCATACCAGAGTCCATTTTCAGCCATACGGTTGTCGGACGTTGCCACTCATGATGCACAAACGCCTCCAGCTGCCATTGGCTGCCGATTGCCGGCCACAAATCATAACAGTCAACATCCGCATACTCCGCAGCATCAAATACGCCTTCCAACAAAATAATCGGGTTTTTAATGCCGTTTTGACGCAGCTCCACGCCTTCATCTACCGTTGCCACCGCAAAGCCGTCGGCAATATCCGCCAACGCGTGTGCACATCTGACCGCGCCATGCCCGTAAGCATCGGCCTTAATCACAGCCAACAATTTATTGCCATGCAACTCTTTGAGAAAACGATAATTTTGACGTAAATTATCCAAACGGATTTGCGCATTGAGCGGACGCATAATGTATTCCTCTTATCGGCATTCCGTTTCAGACGGCCTGCCCTATTACTTTGAAGTAAATATTATAGGTCAAAAACTACACAGGATTCCATGAAATACACAAGATTAATCTATTCATAATCTAGAAATCATGCGCGCCTTTAGGCATTTATGCTTCTTCTCAGCCTGTTTTAAGGTTATGATTCAATCCAAATGAAAACGACAGACATCAAGGCCATGAAAGAACTCGACAAAACCGACTTAAAAATTCTCAAGCTCCTACAACAAAACGCACGTATCCCCATGACCGAATTGGCTGAAAAAGTCGGCCTCTCCACCACACCGGTAACCGAACGCGTCCGCCGCTTGGAACGCGACAACCTTATTACCGGCTATCACGCCCATCTGAATCCTCATGCTTTAGGTCAAAGCCTCTTGGTCTTTGTCGAGCTGAAACTGCGTTCCAAATCCGGCAATATTTTTGAAGACTTCAAACGCGAAGTGCTAAAAATTCCGCAAATTTTGGAATGCCACTTGGTCTCCGGCGAATACGACTACCTTATCAAAGTCCGCCTGCCCAATATGTCCGCCTATCGCGATATGCTTGGCAATATCCTGCTGCAACTGCCGGCTGCGTCCGAAAGCCGCAGCTATGTTGTCATGGAAGAAGTCAAAGAAGAAGTAGTATTAGACATCTAATTCTATTCGATAAACAAAGGCCATCTGAAAGATTACAACATTCAGACGGCCTTTATTTTAAATAGGCAAAAAAATGCACACATCCGACAGAATGTGTGCCAAGTCTACAAAGGAGAAATAGAGGAGAAACTATTAACTGACTACTCGAACCAGCTAACGAAACGAATTATGCAACAAGAGATTCAAGCGCGCAAGTATTTTTCTTGTAAAGTTTCTTAATTATTCGATTTACAGATCTTAAATGTAATCATGTTTCAATGCAGATAAAAAAATGCGCATACCGTTTTGATATGCGCCAAGTCTACAAAGGAGAAATAGAGGAGAAAAATCAAGCTGCATCAAGCAACTCAACGGCGCGAATTATCCTAGCCTTCTACCCTCCTGTCAACTGTTTTCCTATCTATTTTCAAGTATTTTGCTAAAAAACAACAAATCCGCTATTCCCCTCTTTTTCTTGCTATTTTCGCCCATATATAAAAAATTTAAGGCCGTCTGAAACATATATTGTCACTAAAGATAAACGGCCCCATACTCACACATTCATAGTCCATATCAACCCAACCCAAAGACCATGACCACCCCACTTTCCCTTACCGTCGTCGGCCATACCAACACAGGCAAAACCTCACTCTTACGTACGCTTTTGCGCGACAGTACCTTCGGCGAAGTGAAAAACGCGCCATCCACCACGCGCCATGTCGAAGAAGCCCTTATCAACGACGGCGACGACAGCTTGGTTTATCTCTACGACACACCCGGCCTTGAAGATGCCGGCGGCGTGTTGGACTGGCTGGAAACCCACACATCTGCACGCGATGACGGTATTGAGCGCATTCAGCAATTCCTCAGCAATCATGAAGCGCATCACGAATTCAACCAAGAGGCAAAAGTGCTGCGCCAAGTCATGCAAAGCGATATGGCCATGTACGTCATCGACGCGCGGGAACCCGTCCTCGACAAATACAAAGACGAGCTGACCATTTTGTCTTGGTGCGCTAAGCCCATCATGCCCGTGTTCAACTTCACCCAAAATCAAGACCTGACCGCTTGGACCAACATGCTCGCCCGCAGAAACCTGCATGTTTACGCCGGTTTCGATACCGTTGCCTTCGACTTTGAAGGCGAAATCCGATTGTGGGACAACCTCGCCACCATGTTACCTAAGCGCGACATCCTCGACCGCCTCATCAATATGCGCCGTCGCGAGTGGCAACGGCTGGATACGGAAGCGCGCCGTGAAATTGCCGATTTTCTACTGGATGCCGCCGCATTTACCCAAGAAATTGCCGAAAACGACGACCCTGCCCCGACTTTGGAAGTCATGCAATCGGAAATCCGCCAACTTGAGCGGCAAATGCAACAACGCCTGTTCACACTTTACCGCTTCTATCACGACGAAGTCGGCAGCGACAGCACATGGATGCCCAAAGCCTTCAAACAAGATCCGTTTGACAGCGAGTTGCTCAAACATTACGGCATCCGTACCGGTACCGGCGCAACCGCAGGCGCACTCATCGGTCTAGGCTTGGATATTGCCACGCTTGGCGGCTCGCTTGGTTTGGGTACAGCCATCGGCGGACTATTGGGCGGTATTTTGCCCAATGCCCAAGACATCACCGACAAAATCAACGGCCGACAAACCCTGCATACCGATCCGGAAACCCTTACCCTGCTCGCCGCACGCGCACTGGATTTGTTGCACGTCTTGCAAACACGCGGCCACGCGGCTCAATCGCATATCGAGCTAAAAGAACGCAAAGCGCCATGGAATGCGGCAAAATTACCAAGCGAACTCAACAAAGCGCGCAGCAACCGCAAATGGTCTTCGCTCAACACACACCAGCCCGAAGCCAGCCGTAACGAACGCGCAGTCTATGTCGCCACTTTAAGCGAGAAATTAAAAGCTTAGAATGGCCGCATAACAAAAAGGCCGTCTGAAACCCAAATGTTTCAGACGGCCTTTTAATCTTAGCAAATACTTATTCAGCAGCTTTGGTTTCGCGTTTCAAACCTCCGCCAAGTGCTTTATACAAGTCGGCAAGGTTTTCCAGACGGGTCAGCTGATTGGCTAAAAGAGCAGTATCCGCGCCGTAACTGCTGCGTTCGGCATCCAATAAATCCAATGCGCTGGATACACCATGTTTGTAGCGCAGGCTGATGAGGCGCAGGCTGTCGTTGTAGGCGCGGCTTTGTTTGCTCAGCGCTTCATAGCTTTTATCCAGCTGTTCGCGCGCAACCAAAGCATTGGAAACGTCTTTAAATGCGGATTGAACAGCGGCTTCATAAGCAACGATTTGTGCCTGTTGGCGCAGTTTGGCTACGTCAAGATTGGCTTTGTTGGTACCCCAGTCAAAGATAGGCAGCGTGATGGACGGTGCAAACGCCCAAATACCCGTGCCGCTCTTAAACAGGCCGCTCAACTCGCCGGAAGCTGTACCGACAGAACCGGTCAGGCTGATGCGTGGGAAAAATGCCGCACGAGCCGCACCAATATTGGCATTGGCTTGTTTGAGCGCGTGTTCGGCCGCACGGATATCCGGACGATTGAGCAACACGTCCGAACTCAAACCGGCAGGCAGTTTGGTCAATTTGAACTGCTTGCTCAAAGGTAAACCGGCAGGCAAGTCTTCGGGCAAAGGCTGATTAATCAACATAGCCAAGGAATTGCGCGCTTGCTCGCGGTTTTTTACCGCGGATGCGTAATCGGCTTTGGCCGATTCAATCAGGGCCTCCTGTTGGCGCAAATCAACGGCGGAAATCACACCGGCCTTATGACGCAATTGCGAGAGCTTGTAAGTCGCTTCACGGGTTTGCAACACGCGTTGAGCCAATGCCATGGTTTCTTCAGCGTAGCGTTCGTTAAAGTAGGCTTTAGCAACGGTAGAAATCAAGGTCAGATGCGCTGCATCGCGGTTGGCGGCCACATTGAAATAACCTTGCAACGCGGCTTCGCTGGTACTGCGGACACGACCGAAAAGGTCAAGTTCATAAGAGGCTGCGCCCAAACCCACGCTGTATTGGCTGCTGACGCTGCCGCCGCTCAAACTGCCTTGACGCGAACCTGTACCGCTGGCATTGACGGTTGGCAACAAATTATTACGCGCAATCATATATTGCTTGCGGTAGATTTCCGCATTCAGCGCGGCTGTACGCAAATCGGTATTGCGTTCCAATGCGATGTCAATCAGGCGGTGAAGGCGCGGATCGGCAAAATAGTCTTGCCAACCCAATTCGGCAGCACGGATACCGTCGTCAACAGTGTCGTATTTAAACGTATCGGCAACGGCAACTTGAGGCTGCTCATATTTCGGCATCATGGTACAGGCCGACAAAGCCACGGCTGCGGCAACGGCGGTCAGTACAGGTTTGAATGTAATCTTCTTCATTTTAGAATCCTTTAGCATTTTGAGGCCGTCTGAAAATTTTCAGACGGCCTTTGCTTTAGTGCTTGTCTGAATCGTGTTTACCGTCTTCAATCATGCCGGCTTCAGCGGCGTGTTTGGCGGCCATCTCATGCTCGTGTGCAGTTTCTTTAAAGAATTTGCGCACAACCACATAGAACAAAGGCACAAGGAACACGGACAGAATCGTACCGATCAACATCCCCCAGAACACGGTCGTACCAATCGCACGTTGGCTAGCGGAGCTGGCACCGCTGGCAACATAGAGCGGCACCACGCCCAAGATGAAGGCGAACGAAGTCATGATAATCGGACGGAAACGCAGGTGTGCAGCGGCAAGCGCAGCTTCCAGTGCGCTCTTGCCTTGCGCTTGCAGGTCTTTGGCAAATTCGATAATCAAAATCGCATTTTTCGCACTCAAACCCATCACCGTAACGAAACCGACTTGGAAGTAGATATCGTTGGCGTATGCCGGAATACTGCCCAGCAGTGCTTCAAACATGTTACGGCCGGTCACGCCCAATGCCGCGCCAATCAAGCCCAACGGAATCACAAGGATAACCGCCAACGGGATAGACCAGCTTTCGTACAAAGCAGCCAATACCAAGAATACAGCGGCAGCGGCCAATGCGTACAACACGACAGTTTGCGAGCCGCCTTTAGCCTCTTCACGAGACTGACCGCCCCATTCCAGACTGTAACCGCCGCCCATTTCATCAACCATTTGCTGTACCGCAGCCATGGCTTGACCGGAAGATACGCCATTAACAGGAGAGCCGGAAAGCTCCATTGCCGGATAACCATTGAAGCGGACGCTTTGTTCCATACCGGTTTCCCAAGAAACAGTAGCAATGGTAGAAAGCGGTACGGCAACGCCGGATTTATTCGGTACAGTCAGGTTCAGAATATCGGCAGGCTGCATACGGGCACTCGCATCAGCTTGTACCATCACGCGTTGCAGACGGCCTTGATTCGGGAAGTCGTTGACATAAGACGAACCCAAAGAAGAAGCCAAAGCAGTACGGATATCGGAGAACGAAATACCTTGTGCGGCTGCTGCGGCACGGTTGATGTCGATTTTCAACTGCGGCGCATCTTCCAAACCGCTCGCACGAACGGTACTTGGGTTAAATAAACCGCTTTTACGCATTTTGTCAATCAACTCATTACGCTTGGCCAACAATGCAGCATGGCCGCTGTTGTTACGGTCTTGCAGGTAAATCGTCAAGCCGGAGCCTGTACCCAATTCCATAATGGCAGGAGGCACAATCGCCAAACCGAAACCGTCTTTCAGCGTAGCCATCATCATGCCGGTCAACTTACCGGAAATAGAAGTCGCATCGCTGCCCGGAGCAGTACGTTCGCTCCAGTCTTTCAGAATGACAAAGCCCAAAGCCATGTTTTGGCCGGAACCGCTAAAACTAAAGCCGGAAACGGTAATAATGTTCTCGATCTCAGGTACAGATTTCGCCAGTTGAGTGATTTGAGCCAAAGTTGCATCGGTACGCTCTTTGGTCGCGCCGGCAGGCAGCTGTACGCTCAACATCAAGTTACCTTGGTCTTCAGTCGGCAAGAAGGAAGTCGGCAGACGCATAAACAGGAATACGCCCACAACAGTCAAACCAATATAGACAACCATCATGCGTAAAGTCTTGCGCAAGACTTTGGCAACCCAGCCTTCGTAGCCGTGTGTCCAGCTGTCGAATTTTTTGTTAAACCAACCGAAGAAACCTTTTTTCTCTTCGTGATGACCCTTCTGAATCGGTTTGAGCATGGTGGCACACAATGCCGGAGTCAGCGTCAAGGCAAGGAATGCGGAGAAGCCGATAGATGCCGCCATGGTCAAGGCAAACTGTTTGTAAATGTTACCGGTTGCACCGCTAAACATTGCCAGTGGCACAAATACGGACATCAACACGGCAGTAATACCGATAACCGCGCCGGAAATCTGACCCATCGCTTTTTTGGTGGCAGCCTTAGGCGACAAACCTTCGCTCGCCATAATACGCTCAACGTTTTCAACGACCACAATCGCGTCATCGACCACAATACCGATCACCAATACCATCGCAAACATGGTCAATACGTTAATCGACATACCCATGTATGAGATAAAGGCAAAACCGCCCAACAGGGAAATCGGTACAACAATAGTCGGAATCAGCGTATAGCGGATGTTTTGCAGGAAGAGATACATCACCAAGAATACCAAAACAATGGCTTCCAAAAGCGTATGGATCACTTTCTCAATCGAAATTTCCACAAATTTGGAAGTATCGTAAGGAACTTTCCAGCTCATACCGTCTGGGAAATACTTCTGCAAAACCGCCATTTTTTCTTTCACAGCAGTCGCTGTTGCCAAAGCGTTACCGCTGTTAGACAGCATCACTGCCATACCGGTGGTATTCACGCCGTTCAAGCGGGTGGAAGAAGAATAGTCCTGCATACCCAAGCTGACTTTGGCAACGTCTTTCAGATAGACATTCGAGCCGTCGGTATTGGATACCAAAATGATGTTGCCGAACTCTTCAGCAGTGCTCAGCTGACCTTGCGCTGTAACGGTTGCTGAAATAGTCTGACCTGCAGCCGCCGGCAAAGAGCCGATAGAGCCTGCAGAAATTTGGATATTTTGAGTAGCCAGTGCGTTGGTTACCGTTGCAAAAGACAAGTTGTAGTTTTGCAGTTTTTTCGGGTCAACCCAAATACGCATGGCGCGTTGCGCACCAAACAATTGTACCTGCCCTACCCCGTCGATACGCTGCAGTTCAGGAATGATATTGCGCTGGGCGTAATCGTTCATTTCCTCAATGGATTGCTTTTCAGAAGAAAGCATGACCACTTGCAAGAAGTTGGAACGCGCTTTAGATACGGTTACACCATATTGCTGTACGGTAGAGGGCAATGTGGACAACACTTCCGACAATTTGTTCTGCACGTCTACCTGCGCCAAATCTTCATTGGTTTCCGGTGTAAACGTCAGACTGACGCTGCCGCTGCCGCTGGAATTAGCAGAAGTCGTCATATAGTCCAAACCTTCCACACCGTACATATTACGTTCGATAACGGCCAGTACGCTGTCTTCCATTACCTGAGCAGAAGCGCCCGGATAAGTAGCGCGCAAAGTAATGGTCGGTGCGGCAACGGACGGATATTGGGAAATCGGCAGTTTTTGAATGCCGAAAATACCCGCTGCGATGATAAAAATCGCAATAACCCATGCAAAGATGGGGCGGTCAATAAAAAACTTAGACATTCACGCGTTCCTTATTTGGCTTCAGATGCAGCTTTAGCTTCAGGCTTGGCCTCGGATGCAGCCTGGCCGTCTGAAACTGCCGGTGTTGCTGCCGCAGCGTTTGCAGGTGGCGTCCATTCTTTCGGCGTTACCTGTTTAGCACCCGACATAGCGGCAATGCTGATGCCTTCAACAATCACTTTGTCGCCGTCTTTCAGGCCGTCTGTAATCACCCAATTGCTACCTTGCTGTTGGGCAATGGTCACGACACGCGCTTCCATTTCGCTCTTGTCATTCACCACCATCACCGTATCTTGCGAACCACGGGTAACTGCTTGTTGCGGCACCACAAATGCATTATCCACAGCCACTTGTTCCATCAATACGCGCACATACAAGCCCGGCATCAAGATATTTCTGTCGTTAGGAATGGCGGCGCGCAAGGTAATTTGACCAGTCGTTTCATTGACAGTCGGATCTGCAAACAGCAGACGGCCTTTTTCAGGGTAAACCGTACCGTCGTCAAATTTGATATCCACTGCAATCGCGCCGTTTGCCGCCAATAATTTGCCTTCGGCAACCTGTTGACGCAGTTTCATGACCTCACTCGCAGACTGGGTAACGTTGACATACATCGGGTTGGTTTGTTGGATGGTGGCCAAAAC
This sequence comes from Neisseria sp. P0020.S005, assembly GCF_051957055.1. Classification (NCBI taxonomy): domain Bacteria; kingdom Pseudomonadati; phylum Pseudomonadota; class Betaproteobacteria; order Neisseriales; family Neisseriaceae; genus Neisseria; species Neisseria sp. P0020.S005. Next base: position 136,024 of record NZ_JBQCWV010000006.1, read on the forward strand.
GGTGGTATCACCGGAATTCAGCAGCGTACCTTCAGAAACTTTAGATTGACCGATAAAGCCGGAAATCGGCGCAGTAATGCGGGAGCGGTTCAGGCTGATACCGGCAGATTTGATAGCTGCTTGAGCGGATTTGACGCCTGCCTCTGCTGAACGCTTGGCCGTTACGGCTGCATCATATTCTTGTTGGCTGATGGCATCGGCGGCAACCAGCGGTTTATAGCGGGCTAAGTCGGCATTCGCTTTAGCCAAAGTAGCTTGCGCACTTGCCAACTGGGCGCGTGCGCTTTCTAAATTTGCTTCATAAGTTGAGCTGTCGATTTGGTACAAAGGCTGACCGGCTTGAACATAGCTGCCCTCTTGGAACAGTCGTTTTTGCAAAATACCGCCGACTTGGGCGCGAACTTCGGCAGTACGCAATGACTCCAGACGGCCCGGCAACTCGGTTGTCAATGCAACGGTTTCCGGATGCACAGTGACCACGCGGACTTCAGGCGCAGGTTGTTTTTGCTGTTGCTGACTGCCTTGCGCCTGTTGGCCGGCTGCTTTTTCATCGCCTTTGCCGCAAGCGGAAAGCGCCAACGCAGTAGCTGCTGCAATTGCCGCGACACGCATCATTTTAGAAGCATAAAGAGCCATAATTTTCCTATCTCTATGATAAATAAGGGTTTGACTAATTAAAAATGGGGCTGACGTAGATTAGCAGTTATGCTAGGCTACGAAAATGCAGATAACCAATTGTAAATTAAGCAAGAGAGTTCAAAAGAAACTACTTGAATTTTTTGTACTCCAAGTTACCGCCCGTTCCGCTG